>NZ_OY780939.1:3000000-3269699 GCF_963675975.1 Halarcobacter sp.
TTAGTATCAATGGAATTTATGAATGAAGTACACTTTGAGGACCTAGCTATTATAAATGAGCTGTATGAACTAGTTATAAAATATGAAAATGAAAAAAATATAGATAATGAAAACAAAATAAATAAAAAATATATGCAATGGTACAATCATACAGTAAAGCATTTTGAAGGGGAAGAGATAGAGATGCTTGAAAAAGGTTTTCCACCTTATCATATACATAAAGCAGAACATGAGAACTCATTAAATCTTATGAATCAAGTTTTTAAACAATGGCAAGAAACAAAAGATATTCAAATATTAAAACAATATTTAACAGGCGAATTACCAAAATGGTTAATAAATCATATTCAAACTATGGATACAGTAACTGCGATGTTTTTAAAAACGGGATTAAGTCCTTGTAGTGCACACTAAAAAAAGGAAGATTAGAGAAAGCGGTTAATCTTCCTTTTTAGAATTTACTTTGACATGTATGCTTAAAGTAAGTATAGCTGAGAATTAAATTTTCTTCTACCTTTTACTGTACAAAAAATAGACTTTTTCAAATACTTAGAGTAATAGAAAAACATGCACCTTTGAATTTTTGATTTTCATATTTAAACTCTTTATTATAAACATCAATATCAAAGCCATGTCTTTTTCTAATTATTTTATCAGCCATAGAAAGTCCTAAGCCTGTACCAATTGATTGGTGCTTAGTTGTAAAATATGGTTCAAAAATTCTATTTATTATATTATCTTCTATTCCCCCTGCATTATCTTTTATCTCTAATTTGGCAAACTTTTCATCAATTTTTTTAACAGAAATAAATAGAAATCTATTTTCTTCAGTATGAATTTTTTCTTTAATTGCATCTTTTGAATTATTAATAATATTAATTAAAGCTTGACACAACTCATTAATATTTCCATAAATTTTTATTGACTCATCAATATCTAAAACAGTTTTAATATAATTGTTTTTTAAAGATGCTTCTACTAAAGAGAGTGTTTGCTCTATTAGATCTTTAATAAATATCTCTTTAAAGATAGATTCCCCTTTTATAAAATCTCTAAAATTTTCAATAGTATCAGATAAATATTTAGCTTGCTTAATAATTACATCATTAGCATGATCCAACTCTTCTTTGTCTAAAGTATCTAGCATAGATTGAAGCTTCATTCCTGAAGCACTAGTTGTTATTATAGATAAAGGTTGTCTCCATTGATGGGCAATATTTCCAATCATTTCACCCATTGAAACTAATTTTGATTGCTCTTCAATTATTTTTAAAGAAGTAATATCTTTTGCTAATATTAAAACTCTATTATTATCAGGTAAAACAGATAAACTCATATTTATATCTACTCTTTTATCATCTTTAATTAAAAAAGTAATTTCTATGTTTTCTAAATATTTTTTTTCATACAAAGATAAAAAAATCTCTTTAACTTTATCTTTTTCTTCAGAAGAAGCTAGTTGAATACAAGATTTTTTTTCTAATTCATTGTTTGAGTAGCCTGTCAACTTCATAAAAGCATTATTAAACTTTAAAAAATTAGACTCTAAATCAACAATGGCTATTCCATCTTGTGCATAATTAAATATTGTTTCAAACTCAATTTTTTGCATAATAATTTGTTTTTGTATTTGCTCTTTTTGTGTAACATCTACACCTATAGTTGCTAAATAGTCCATTGTACCATCTGGCTTATTTACAAGCATATTTGACCATTGAAAAATTTTTTCTTCTCCATCTTTTGATAGCCAACTATTTTTAAAAGATTTTATAAGTTCACCTTTTTTTGCTTTTTCTATAATCTCTACAACTTTTCCTCTTTTATCTTCAGGTAAAAACCTCGACCAAAAATAAGGTTCACTGGCAATTTCATCACTTGAATACTTAGTAAATTCTTCTGTATATTTATTAACCCTGAACATTACACCTTCTTTGTTTATAACAGCAGTAATAGCATTTGAATTATCTATAATTGTAGAAACGAAATCTCTTTGTTTTATTATCTGATTTTCTAATTCTTTTTCATTAGTAATATTTCTAATTGTTAAATATAAATAATCCCTTTCAAAAAGGTTTATAGCAGTTGCATTTACTTTTACATCAATTATAGTTCCATCTTTTAATTTATGTCTTGTTTCAAAAGTATCCCATCCATTTTCTAAAATGTGTTTTTCAATTTCTAAAAATGATTTTTCATTAGAAAAAAAATCCAAATCATCTATATGTAAAGTTAAAAACTTTTCTTTTTCATAGCCATATAGATTACAAGCTTTAGGATTTACATCTTCTATTTTTTTATTTTTCCTATCAACTAAGATTATTGCATCAAGAGAATAGTTATATAAAGAACTAAATTTTATATTTGCTTTTTTAACTTCTTTTATACTATTTTTATATTCTAATAATAAACTTCCAACTTTTTTAATCATAGAATTAATTCCAGATTGCATTTGGCCTATTTCATCATTATCAGAAATGATTATTTGCGTATCTAAATTACCTTTTTCAGCCTCTTGCAATGTTTTTAAAGAGTTTTGGATTCTATTTGCAACTAGTTTTTGCGTAAACAATATAATTGAAAATGAAGTTAAAAAAGCAAGTAGAAGTGATCCCAAAATACTATAAGATATAATTTTTTGTTCAATTCTATCTAGTTTTTTTGTATCTATTGATAATACAATTCTGTAAAGAGAATTATTTGAAGTACTATTTTTAAGATTACCAATAGAGATTAATGTAGCTTTTTTATAAATAAATTTTTCTTCATTTTTTTTAAATAACCAAGTTTTATCAAAATCTGGAACTTCTTGAATTTTTCTACCAAGATAAGTTGTGTCACTTGATACTATTATTAGCTCATTACTTCCAACAATAAATCCTTTTTTATATTCTTGTCCAATTAATCTAGAGATATAATCCTTTCTAGAGATTGAACTAATAGGTATCTCCTCTTCTGCAATCATTTTATTTATAAGGTGTATTCTATCTTTAATATTAGCTTTAATTGTAGATGTATATATTTCTGAATATACATATCCCATAATACTAAAAGAGATAAATTCTATAATACCAACTATTGTGGCAATTTTTATGATAAAACCTATACTAAATTTTTTCATGGTTCATAAACCGGTGTATCTTCAAAAGATTCTAATTTTGTAAAATCTTCTTTTTCATATCTAGAATTTTTAGGTGCAATATGACCTAAAATTTCTATACTATCCTGAGGATTTTTTATATTTGGTTTCCAAGTTGCAGCATATGTACTTTGTTGTAAATGATGACTAATAGGATCCATAAAAGCAGCAGAATCTTGCATCCTTTCATCTGCACTAGCTTTATAGTTTTCTAACTCTTTTATAATCAAATGATTATTAGTTGAATTAACCTTTTTAATTGCATTTAATAAAGCTTTTGTAGCAAGATATGAAGAATAAGTAACATGACCTGGATAATCTAATTTTGTTTTTTTATATCTTTTTCTATATTTTTCTACAAAATCTTTTGTTCCTTTTGTATTTAGATTCCAAGACCAATTAACACCAAACAAAGGACGAATACTACCAGGAGCTAAATACAAATCTTCCCAATCTATTTCACCAACAACCCAATATTGTTCTTCAAAAGTTTTTGGTTCAATTTGTGCAAATAACTTCACTTGATTATTGCCACTAATATTAACAGCAACTACATCTGCATCGATAGATTTAATCTCATTTACTATGATTTGTGGATCATTAAAAGAGGGATTTACATATATCTCTGATACTATTTTTCCTCCATATTCATAAATATAAGGTTTAGAAGCACTAGCACTACTTCTTCCCCCAATTATTGTCTTCTGATAATAATATTACTTTTTTTCTTTTTGATTTTTCTAATGCAAATTTAAGTAGTGTTTTATTGTAATTTGCTGCATTTGCATCAAATACAAATTTTGTTCTATGGGCATGTTCTACAGATTGTGAAGGAGCAGAAGAGTTAGTATTTATAAAAATAACTCCATATTTTTGGCAAACATCTGACATACTTGTAGCAACTCCAGAATTCACGGCACCAAGCATAAAACTAATTTTATTAATAGTTATTAAGTCTTCTGCAACTTTTGCTGCTTTTTCTGTATCTAAAGTAGGATTTTGTTGAACAAGAATAATACTCCTACCTAAAACTCCTCCTGAATTATTAAATTCATCTACAGCCATTTGTGCTCCACGCCAATCTGCTTCAGAATGGATACTAAAACGCCCTGTTGAAGGAGAAACATGTGCAATAATAATTGGTTTAATCTCTTTTGCAAAAGAAGGAAATATAAAAGAATAATTTATAATAAGTAAGGATAAGACTAGATAAGTAAAATTATTTATATTTTTAATATTCATTTTAAAATCTTTTATAAAGTAAATTTATAATAATAGAATACCATAAAATAGTTGATTTATATTTGAATTAATTAGCTAAAAATTTGATTATTTAATTAAGTGGAGCGGGAAACGAGACTCGAACTCGCGACAATCTGCTTGGAAGGCAGAGGCTCTAGCCAACTGAGCTATTCCCGCAATAGAGCTTATTTATAAGGTGGTGGGTCATGAAGGACTCGAACCTTCGACCACTCGGTTATGAGCCGAGTGCTCTAACCAGCTGAGCTAATGACCCAACTGTATAAACAAACTCAAAATGGCGGACAAGGAGGGATTCGAACCCTCGGTACCGTTGCCAGTACGCATCCTTAGCAGGGATGTGGTTTCAGCCAACTCACCCACTTGTCCTCGTTTTAGGGTTGTAATTTTACTTCCTTTGTACTTAAATACATCTTAATTTTATAGTTTTTTTTGCGAATAATTATATTCATTATAGAAATTTCATTATTTAGTTTAAGTTTGTGGGTAGTATAATTTTCTAAAGAGGGAAATATTATGGACAATAAATTCAAAAAAATAGTTCCATTTTTAATAATTCTTTTAACAATATTTTTTATATTTGGTTCATATATCTTATATAAAAATGAGATTGTTAATATAAAAGAATACTCATATAATCGCATAAATCATAGTTTATATCATTTTAAAGAATACTTTTCAATATCAGAATCTTTTTTATTTGCAATGAAATATACCATAGAAGATAAACTAAATAATCACTGTCCATGCAATCATCCAAAATACAAACAAATAGATACAAATTCAGATATTTTTTCTTTGAAAGATAATGATTCAATTTTAGTGGGAATTAACAATTATGATTCAACAGAACTATTTAAAAATGAAATAAATAGCTCACTTTATTTAAAACCTATTTTTTTAGCAGCAAAAAAAGTATTACCAGATTTAAAAAAAATTTATTACAAGTCAAAAAATAAATTTATTTTTGTATCACCTGGTATGAATATAAATAACAATAAAGAATTAACCTTTAGATACACTTGCCCTTCATGGATAGATTCTATAAATAAAATTGATTCCTATAAACAGTTTATAATTACTAAAGCATATATTAACAATGTTTCAAAAGAAAAATTAATTACACTTTCTCTTCCTATTTATAAAAATAAAGATTTTTTAGGAATAGTATCTATTGACATAAAATTAGACACTTTAGTCTCTTATATAAATAAAATCCCTTTAAAAGGAAATATTTATATTATCGATGAAAATAACAATTCTGTTGCATCAAAATTTAATGAAGAATTAAATAAAAAAAATCAGTTTAACAAATCCTTTTTAATAAAAAAAGAGATTGTTGAAAATCAGTTATATATTGCTTATCCACTTAATGAAAAGAAAATAAGAGAAGAAGCATTTTATAAAAGTTTAGGGAAGATTTTTATTTTATTTTTAATTTTTATTATTAGCATTATATTACTGTATTTAAAAAATCTTTTAATAAAAGTTCAAAACCTTGCTAATACAGACTCTTTGACTAATATACTTAATAGAAGGGCTATGAAAGAAGCTATTGAGAATCAAATAAAAATTAGTAGAAGATATAATCAACCTTTATCTTTTTTACTAATTGATATAGACTACTTTAAAAAAGTAAATGATAATTATGGTCATCAAATAGGAGATTTAGTATTAGTTGAAATTTCAAAACTTTTTAAGCAACTCATTAGAGCTTGTGATATTGCAGGAAGATATGGAGGTGAAGAGTTTTTGATTACTTTAGCAAATACAGATATAAATGAAGCTTTTATTATGGCTGAAAGATTGAGAAAATTAATTAATCAAATAAAAATAAAAAATACAGATATCAATTTAACTGTTAGTATTGGCTGCTATTTCTTAAAAGATGAAGATGATTATGATTCTATATTAAAAAATGTTGATAAGCTTTTATATAAGGCTAAAAATGAAGGAAGAGATCAAACGGTGAAAGAAGATTTAGATGTTATCTAATATCTTCTCTACAACTTCTTTTGGATTTGAAGCTTTATAGATAGGTCTACCTACAACTATAAAGTCAACTTTGTTTTCTTTTGCAAATGGTATATCTGCAACTCTTTTTTGGTCACCTGAATCTTCACCAAAAGGTCTGATTCCTGGACATAAAGTTATAAATTCATCTGAAGTATTTGTTTTAATATCAAGACTCTCAAAAGCAGAACAAACAACACCATCAATACCTGATTGGAAAGTATCAACTGCCATCTTAGTTGCTTTTGTTTTTATATCTTCATTATATACAGCTTTGAACTCATCATTATCAAATGATGTAAGAGCAGTAACAGCTAAAACTAAAGGTTTATTTGGAATATCTTTGATTCTATCCATAACTGTTTTCATGGCTCTACTACCTGCACTTGCATGTACATTAAACATATCTACAAGTCCAAACCTTGAAATCTCTTCAGCAGCATCAGCCATAGTGTTTGGAATATCATAAAGTTTTAAATCTAAAAATATTTTGAAACTAGGATTAATAGCTTTTAAATCTTCTAAAAACTTTTTACCATCTCTAGTATAACTTCTAAGTCCAACTTTTAACCAAACATCGTAGTCTTTTATTTGTTCAACTATTGCAAGATTCTCTTTTGCACTTGGTAAATCTAAAGATACACAAAGTTTCACTATTAAGCCTTTTTGCTAACTTTGTCTAAAAGACCGTTGATAAATTTTGGAGCACCATCAGAAGCTAGTTTTTTTGATAATTCAATTGCTTCGTTTATAACGATTGCTTTTTCAAGACCTTTTATCATAATCTCAAATATAGCAAGTCTTAAAATTGATTTCTCAACACTTCCAATGTCTTTTATTCCACCTTGTGTTAAGTGGCTTACAAGCTCTTCATCAATAGCTTCAATATTTTCAATAACTCCATTGAAAAGGTCAAGAGCAAACTCTTTTTGTTTGTTTCTAATCTTTTTATCTTCTAAAATCTCATCAACAAACTTTACAATACCTTCATTTCCTAAATCATAGGCATAAAGTAATCCAATTACAGACTCTCTTGCTTGTGTTCTAGTTGCCAAATTTATTTCTCCATTTCGCTATATAAATCTAACATCTCAATAATAGTAACCATAGCTTCTGCACCTTTGTTTCCAACTTTGCTTCCAGCTCTTTCAATTGCTTGTTCGATAGTATCTGTTGTTAAAACACCATTTGATACTGGTTTACCATATTTAAGAGTAACTGTTGCTATACCTTTTGTAGCTTCTGCTGAGATATAATCAAAGTGAGGTGTTGCACCTCTTATAACTGCTCCAACACAACATACTGCGTCGTATTTTCCAGTTGCAAGTGCTTTTTCTAAAGCAAAAGGGATTTCAAATGCACCAGGCACTAAAATAAGGTCTAAATTTTCTTCATTTCCCCCATGTCTAATAAATGCATCTTTTGCACCTTCTACTAATCTATCTGTAATAATATGATTAAATCTTCCATTGATAACAGCGATTTTTTCATCACCTTTTAATCTTAATTTACCTTCTAAAATATTCATTTAATTTTCTCCAAAAAATTATTATAAGGTATTAATTATACCCTAATGCATCTTTAATAGCAAAAATGTCATTTACTGTCTCATATAGCTTATCTATTTGAAGCATATTTGGTCCATCGCTTAATGCAATTGAAGGATCAAAATGTGTTTCAAAGAAAAATCCATCAACTCCAACAGCAGCTGCTGCTTTAGCCAAGCTTGGAACTATAGCACTGTTTCCACCTGTTGTTTCACCAGTACTTGGAACTTGTGCTGAGTGTGTTGCATCAAAAATAACTGGTGCATACTCTCTCATAGCTATTAGGTTTTTCATATCAACAACTAATGCTCCATATCCAAAAGTATTTCCCCTCTCACAAAGCCAAACACCTTTTTCTTTTGAAGCCTCATAACTCACCTCATCTACACCTCTAGTTTTTAAAACCTTTTCAACTGGATGTTTCATACTATTTGGCGCTAAAAATTGCCCTTTTTTGATATTAACTTTACAGTCTGTTTTGGCTGCTGCAACTAAAAGGTCAGTTTGTCTACAAAGAAATGCTGGGATTTGTAAAATATCAACTACCTCAGCAGCAGGAGCAGCTTGATATGATTCATGAATATCAGTAATAAGTCTATATCCAAATTGCTCTTTTACCTCTTGGAACATTTTTAGTCCCTCATCAAGTCCTGGTCCTCTAAAAGAGCTTAGGCTTGTTCTATTTGCTTTATCAAAAGATGCTTTAAAATAAAAATCTACTCTTTTATCTTCACTTAAAGGTTTTAGCATCTCTGCAATTTTCATAACTGTGTCTCTATCTTCTAAAACACATGGTCCAGTTAATATAATCATTGTTTATTCCTTAAAAAAATTGTTTTTCTCTCTTTACCTGTGTATACATAATAAAACTCATAAAAGTTCTGTGCTATATATTCTATATCATCTCTTGCACTTTCATCACAAGCAAAAAGTATTTCATCACCCATTTTTAGGGATACTTCTAAGCTAGGAAGTAATATGGCTTCCTCTTCTCTTTGAATTAAAAGTGGTATTATATTGTTTTTTTGTTCTCTATTGTATAAAGAGCGATTAAAAATCTCTAAAAACACCTCTTTATTCTCTTTTAAACTCTCAGTTATCATTGGCGCATGATTGTTATCTATTTTTAATTCATACAATAAAGGATTTTCATCTATTACTTGAAGTAAATTTTTTACAAGTTTAGAACCCCAAGTATCATCTTGTCCAAGTAAAAGTCTAATAAACTTATCAGAAAGTGGACTTATTAAAGCGTTTGTTGTTTTATTTATAAGTATTCTTGAAGGCATAAAAATATGGTCAACTTTTGCATTTTCAAATATTGAAAAATCATCCATCTCATTTTCTCTAGCTATTGTCATAATTTTTGGATTAAGTTTTTTTGCAGTAGCCAAAATAGATAGATTTGTTGTATCATCATTTGTTGCAGAGATTATTGCAACAGAATCTAAAATACCTACACTCAATAACATATCTTTATCGTCTGCATTTCCATAAGTTATTTTTAGAGAATCACTTGAATGAAACTTATCAACCTTTAATTTATCCAACTCTACAAATTCTGCTTCAACACTACTAAGTTTTAGATTTTCATATATGTGTTGTCCCATTCTTCCATATCCACAAACTATATATTTACCTTTTGGAAAAGATGGAAGTCTTGCATTTAGATTGTCTATTTGATATACCCATTTTTCAAGTTTCAAAATATTTGGAGCATTTAAGGCCATTGCTATCTCATTTGAGATAATAGAAAAAGGATTAGCAATAATTTCTACATCTAAATCTTTTAAATTTTCAGTATGGTTTATAGTTGTTGATTTTACAGCAAGTCGTACATAAGGGTTTAAAAGTTTTGAAGTAAGTGCAATTCTAAGGTTTAAAGAATCATCATCAAATATTGAAACTAAACCTTTACAGTTATGCTTTTTTATTCCCGCTTCAATAAGTGCATTTGGAGTATATGCATCAGCAACTAATACTGGAACAGTTGGAGTAAAATTTTCTAATATCAACTCATTTGCTCTAGCTTCACTTCTTTCAATTACTACTGTTCTTATCTCTTGTTGTATTGCTCTGTTTATTATCTCATTTGTGATTTGATTGTAGCCAAGGATTATAATAAACTTTTGTTTTAAACCCTTTACTTGTCTTTTAAATCTAGACTTTTCCATCTCTCTTAAAAAAAGTTTATCTTGAAGAAGAGATACTAAAGAACCAATCCCATAAAACCACCCAAGGACAGTTAAATAAATAGAAAATGTAACCCAAAGTTTTTGCGGATAAGTAAAGGCATAAGGTGTTTCACCAAAACCAATAGTTGTAGCTGTATAAGTTACAAAATAAAAAGCATCAAAAATACTCATATGATAAGGTTGCCCCTTATCATCTACTCCATCTATAATAAGTAAGCCAACAATAGCTATTGTGTAAGAGATAACAATAACTAAAAATGGTCTTCTCATCCTTTGAAGGATGATAAATAATGAACTATTTTTCACTATTTTCTTACCTTCTTGACTTTAAAGTGTCTCCAACATAAAGTGCAACAGAAACTATGTTTGCTAATAATGCTCCACCCGATAAAGAAACAATCAATCCAACAACCTCTTGATTGATACTATAAGCATAATATGCAACTGCCCAAATGATTGCAGAAGCAATAAGTTGAATATCAGCAACCAAAGATGTTGCTAAAAGAACAGAACCCATTTGTGTTTTATCACCAAGTTTTAGTGTTGTAGCAATTATATTTACAATAATTGCAGCTAAAAGCTCATATTTACTATGATGCTCTAAAGAGCTCATATCTCCATAAAAAAAACCAAAATTAAGTGTCATAGCTAAAATTATAAAAAATCCTGAAATTACCTTATCTAGATTCATGAAATTCATCCTCCATATCTTTTCCTATATCTAGTATTCTACCAAATACTTTATCAATATTATCATGTACTCTCGAATCTTTATCTAAAAACATGATTCTATGTTTATTTAATTGATTAACATTTTTTAGTCCCATTACAGCTAATAAACCTCTAATCCCTTTTAATAAGTTGTTATGATAATGTTCAACTTTTTTTGCTTGTTTATGAACAAAATATTTTTTTCTTTTATTTTTATTTTGAGTTGCAAGACCTACTGGACAATCGTGTCCATTTGTTCCAGAGCAATATCTTGCACGGATACAGCCTGCACTCATCATAAATCCTCTTGCTATTTGTACAAAATCAGCACCCAAAGATAAAATAATAACAATATCATCAGGTGTAAGTAGCTTTCCACTAGCAACAACTTTTATTTTATCTCTGATTCCATAATCTTTTAAAACTTTATCCACTAAATAAACAGAGTCTTTGATATCTAAACCAATTCTTTCCATCATTTCAATAGGAGCTGTAGCACTTCCTCCACTTCCACTATCAATAGATATAAAATCAGGATAAGCATCATTTCCAGCTTCTATTCTTTTTTTAATCTCTTCAACTAAAGGGATTATGTTTTCATAATCTGAAATAACTATTTTAATCCCAACAGGCTTTTCTGATAGATTTTGCATTTGACCAACAAAATCAAAAAGCTCTTCAACAGAGTTTGCAAAAGGGAATCTATTTGGAGAAAATAAATCTTTGTGGGCTTCAACATTTCTATAATAAGCAATTGCCGGACTTACTTTTTCAGCTGTTAATTTTCCACCTGTTTGTTTTGCACCTTGAGCTATTTTTAGTTCTGTCATTTTACAGAATCTCATAACTTTTTGGTATCTTACTGGATCAAACTTTCCATCTTTTGTACGAACTGAATATAAGCCTGAACTAACTTGTAAAATAATATCTGGCATATCTTCAGGAACATCTTTAGGAAAGTTTTCTAAAGGTGCTTCCCAATCTGGTCTATGAAAAATTTTTGTTTTTAAATCGAATATATAAGTTTCAGCCTCAGGGTCTTTTTTAAATATCATTTTTCTATAGGCATCAATTGCAAGGGCTCCATTAAATAGTTTTTTAACTATATCTCTTACAACTATTTGAAACTTTGTCCCTTCAACCATTTTCATATATTTTTTATCATAATTTTGGTGAGTTATAAAAAAGTTTGAAGTTAATCCACCCTCACCTGAGTTTATTGGGAATTTTCCTTCATTTGCACCTATAACAAAAGCTCTAGTTCCTTCAGGTGAGATAGAACCATCACTCATAGCAGAACGTGAAATAATAGACTTTGAAACATAAGGTTTTTTTCTATTCTCACCAAATGTAACACTAAACTCAGTATCAACCTCATCTTCATTTAAAACAATATTTGCATGTCTTATCATAAATTTTGGTACAGGTAAAGGTTGAGAAGGTGAAAAAGAACTATAGTTTGGAAGGTTTCTTGAAGCTTTTGCAACCCAATCAAGTTTATCTTTTGATTCATAAAATTTTTCATCACCAAAATATTGTCTAAAAGGCTCTCTTAACTCTTCTAGAACAAACCTAAGTCTACCAATAATTGGATAGTTTACCAATAACTGATGATCTCTTTGAACATATTTATCATGTACATACCATGCTATAATGATAAGTACAAATACTGCAATGGCAATCTCAATATATAAAGGTAGATTGTTTAGTTCCAAAATGAATCCTTCTTATTAATATTATACTACAAAGCGTAATATTAAAAATTATATCCTAAGAAACTAAATTTTTCAAATCTACTCTTTTTTTGAAGAAACAAAAAATCCACTTACAACAATAAGTGAGATACCTAAAATAATCCAAATATCAGGAAAAGCATCACCTAATATAAGTCCAATCATAATTGAAAAAGCAATATTAGCATAAGAGATTGTTCCTATAATTCCAGCTTTAGCAACAGAATAAGCCTTAGTCATATAAACTTGGGCTAAAGTTGCAACACCGCCTAAACATATAATATTAATCCAATCACCAGGTTGAGGCATAACAAATTTTGCAAAAATATAATCGTATTGTTCATTTATATAAAATTCAGATATCAACATCAAAAGAAGAGGTCCAACTGTACCTATTCCCATAAAAGATAAAACTATGGTTCTTCCATCATAATATTTTCTAAGTTCTCTAATAGAAGTATACGCTAAACCAGCACCGACACCACATAAAATCCCTAGCCAATCAGTTTTATCTAAAGAGCTTCCATCAAATTTTGTAATAAACAAAATCCCTATAAAGCCTATAAAAACTCCTAGCCAACCTTTTAATCCTAATTTTTCTTTTACGAAAAAATAAGCAAATATTGCACTAAAGATTGTAGAAGTTTTAGAGAAAGTCATAGCTTCCCCTAAAGGTATGTTTGCAATATTATAAAAAAAGAATAAAAGTGCTATAAAACCTGCTAAACCTCTAAAAACAAGTAGCATTGGTTTTCCACCTTTTTGGTTTAAAGGTGATTTATAAATTGAAATAAGTATTAATAGTACGCCAAAAACATTTCTAAAAAAAACAACTTCGATTGAACTCATTGAACCACTAAGTTGTTTTGCAAAGGCTCCCATACAAGCGAAGCAAAAAGAAGCAAAAAGCATATATTTAATACCCAAAGTTACATCATTGGTCATTAAAAATCCTTAAAATAAAGATGGCATTTTATAGCTTTTCTTTTTAAATAAAGATTATTAATAAACTTAAATTATAAAATTAATATTTTTAGCTATTTTTAGATAGAATTCTGACAATTTGTATAAACAATGAGCTCTGCTCTATTAGGAAAAGAATGGAATATTTAAAAATCAATGGCGAATCAAAATTAAATGGTGAAGTAGAAATCTCTGGAGCAAAAAATGCAGCTTTACCTCTAATTGCAGCAACAATCTTAGCAAAAAATGAACTTTCTATATGTAATCTGCCAGATGTTGTTGATATCAATACACTTTTAAAATTAATAGATAAACTAGGTGGAAAATTTACAAAATGTGATGATTGTATCAAGATTGATACTTCAAAGTTAAATAAAACAACAGCTACTTATGATATTGTAAAAACGATGAGAGCATCTATTTTAGTTTTAGGCCCTATTCTAGCTAGATTTGGACACTGTGAAGTTTCACTTCCTGGTGGTTGTGCAATTGGACAAAGACCTGTTGATTTACACCTAAAAGCACTTGAAGCTATGGGAGCAAAAATCAATATCAATCATGGATATATTGAAGCTACTGCACCAAATGGTCTGAAAGGAACAAAAATTGTATTCGATAAAGTTACAGTAGGAGGAACTGAAAATACAGTTATGGCAGCAGCTTTAGCTGAAGGTACTACTACAATTATTAATGCAGCAAAAGAACCAGAAGTACAACAACTTTGCGAAATTATAAGGAATGCAGGAATAAAAATTGAAGGGATTGGTACATCAAAACTTGTAATACATGGGTCAAATAAGCAACTACTAAATATGAAAAACTTTGATGTAATTCCAGATAGAATTGAAGCTGGAACATATATGTGTGCCGCAGCAATTACAAATTCGAAACTTAAGATTACAAAAGTGAAACCTATTCATTTAGAAGCTGTAATAGCAAAACTAGAAGAGATGAACTTTGAGATTATTCAAGATGATGATTCTGTAACTATTTTACCAACAGATGAGATTAAACCTGTAAATATTATTACAAGTGAATATCCAGGTTTCCCAACAGATATGCAAGCCCAATTTATGGCACTAGCAACTCAAGCAAATGGTACTAGTACTATTGATGAAAGATTATTTGAAAATAGATTTATGCATGTTAGTGAATTATTAAGATTAGGAGCTGATATCCATTTAAATGGAAATATTGCGACAATTAATGGAGCAAAAGAGACATTAAATGGTACTGATGTTATGGCAACAGACTTAAGAGCATCATCAGCATTAGTTTTATCTGCACTTGTAGCAAAGGGAGAAACTTCAATTCATAGAATTTATCATTTAGATAGAGGATATGAAAACCTAGAAGGGAAGTTAAACAAAATCGGAGCAAAAGTAGCTAGATATAAAGAATAGTTTATTATCTTATTTAAGAAATAATTTAATAAAATAGATTTAAAGAAGATTAAAGGTTATTATATGAAATTAGAAATCTCATTGTTTAGATTTGATTACAAGTCAGATTATTTACCATATTACACAAAAAACTATGTAAAAATAAAAAATGAAAAATCACTTCTTGATATATTAAATAATATCAATATTGAACATCCATTTGAGTTTAGAAGTGCACCACATTTTCCTTTAGTGATAAATGGTATTTATACATATGCTTCAATAAGTATTGATGAACTAGTAAATACTTTTGGAACTGATTTAGTTATTGAACCAATATCTATAAGAAGAGCACATACAGACTTAATGATAAATGATGCAGACTTTCACGAAAGATTAAAAGTATTATCAGAATTTATTACAGATGAAGATAAAAAGAATTACGAAAACTATAAAATATATTTTTACGCATCAAATACAATTAACTATGAATATGATTATATTGGAGATTCTATATTATTATTAGCTTATGACTTAATTGAAAAAAATCCAAATTTAGAAAATGATATTTTAGAAGCAATAAATGATTATGATACTTCTATTGAATATAATACTAGCCTAAAAAACAGAGTTTATATGCTTGACTCTAAAGTAATAGAAAAAATTAATACAATAAAAGAAAAACTAAAAATCACAAAACCTATAAAAGAACAAAACCTATTTTTAGATAAAAAGAATAAAATTGATTTTGGAACTTTTGACGAGAATTATACAATTAAACATAACTTTGAAGATTTTAATCTTGCATATTATAAAGGTTTAAAAGAGGATACACAAGTTAGTTCTTTATTAGAAAAATTAAGTGCAAAAATCATAAATACACCTTCTATGAACACTGATTTAGCTTTAGAAACTTTCCATATCAATTCTGATTTCTCTATGAAACTAGCTTCAACTGTTATGTTAGAAGCTTTTGATAATAATGCAGACTTACTAATTGTTGATAATGATGAGATTTTCTATCTTTTAGATTCAAATAGAAAAGCTATGGAAAAAGTTTCAGGTAGAGCAATTTTAACTCCAGTTATACATAAAAATGAACTTCAAAAACTTGTATCAGGAGACCATGAATCACTAAAAGAGCAACTAAAAAAACATATAGTTGATCCAGAAATTATATAAATGAGATAAAATGGTATTAGATATAACTTTCATCATTTTTGGATGTTTGATAATTGTATCACTAATACCACTTTATATTTATAGAAAAGAGATTTATAGAAAACTTAGTAGAAAAGGTGATATAAAAACTTTTTTTAACGATACAAAAAACTATCTAATTAGTAGCTATCCAAAAATTCAATTTAATTTTGATATTTTAAAAAAATTTGAAAATGAAGAAGATATAAAAGTTAAAGAAACTCTTATTGCAGAAGAGTTTGTCAAACAATTTACCTATTTTGAGTATGAACTTAGTACTCAAAATAGTGTTCCCCATGAAAAACTTTGGAGTAGTTATGACCAAAATTCAAAATTACTAAAAGATAATAAATTTCCAACAGATTGGGCACAAAGAAAAAAAACTGCTTGGATGAGAGATGATGGTAGATGTAATAGATGTGGCTTAAAAATAGACTTATCTAATGCAAATGCACTCTTAGTAAAACAGATGAAAGACGGCGGTGGATTCAATCTTGAAAATATTGTTGTTTTATGCCATGATTGTACAAAAATCATAAAATCTTCAAATCTTGAAAGAACAAGAACAGATTTAAACCTTTTAGATAAACTTATAAAAAAGATACATCTGTAAATTACATATTAAAATATTTGTTATACATCTCTTGATGAAGATCTCTTTTATCTTTTTTCTCTGCTGTTTTAGTACTTTTTTCTCTTAATTTAATTAACACTTTTTCTAAAAATTCATCTTCTAAACTTTTAAGTTTTGATAACTCTTTTCTTATATATGTTAAATCTCTATTTTCAGGAATAATATATGGGGTGATAACTATTACAAGGTTTTTATTTTGAGAATTATTTTGCCTATTTTTAAATAATTCACCAATCAAAGGGATATCTCCTGCTAGAGGGATTTTTTGAATACTATTCTCTTTTTTCTTTTCTATAAGTCCACCTATTATTACACTTTCTCCGTTGTTTAAAATAGCTTTTGTATTAATCTCTTTTTTTGAAGTATCAGGATTAACATTAAAGCTGTTTCTATTTTTTATATTTTCTACTAATGTTATTACATCTAAAAAGACTTTTTCATCTTTTGAAATTCTAGGTTTTACTTTTAAGCTAAGCCCTACATCTTCCCTTTCATAAGTGATACTAGTGTTTCCTCCATCAGTAACAGTTCTTCCTGTTTGTATTGAGATGGTTTCTCCTACATATATTGAGCTTTCACTATTATTTACACAAAGAATTGAGGGTTCAGATATTATATCAAGACCATAAGTTCTATTTAACAAATTTAAAGATGCTCCTAAAGCAATAGTTTCACTAACATTTGGAATATTTAAACCAATTGCAGAGGTATCAATTGCAATAGCATCTCCACCATTTAGATTTGATGCAAAAGTATATAAACCACCCGAATAACTTTTGCCACCTAATATCCCATAACTAATCCCAATCTCCTCAATCAAATCATTATCTAACTCTATAATTAAAGCTTTAATATATACTTGTTTTTTAGGCTTATCAAGCTTTAATATTAAATCTTTTAACTCTTCTATTTGTGATAAGTTAGCATTAATAATGATTGAATTTGTTAGCTCATCAATTGCGATTACTGGTTTAACTTTGTTTTTATAATCTTTTTTTGAAATTATTAAATCAAGAGTTTTAGCTACACTTGTGGCATCATTATTTTCCAAATAAATTAATTCATTAAAAGATTTATTCTTTTTTTCCTTTTTAAAAAAAACTTTTTTCTTTTTATTTATAGTTTTTTTAACTAAAGTACTCCTTTTTACAATTCTGATTATATTATTATCCTCAATAAGAATATAACCTTTAGGTTTTAAACTATATTTTAAAATATCTAAAAGACGATTTTCATCTATTGGTGAGTTTGATATAAAATCTACACTTCCTTCAATTTTTTCAGTTAAAAGTATATTTTTACCTATTTTTTTAGAAGTAATTGTAATTAACTCTTCAATACTTAAATCTTTAAAATTTATATTTATTAAGTTTGAAGAATAACATTGGCATATGAAAAGTAATAATAAAAAAGCATATTTCATAACACAACTTTTATAATAATTTTTTTAATTATATTTTAATCTATCTTAAAGTTGTATTGCAATCTCTCTTGGAAGTTGTTTTTTTAATTGATCATATTGTTCATCTGTTACATCTAAAGTTAATTTCACTTTATCACTAAAATCTTTATTGCTAATTTGAATTTGAAGGTTATTAACTATATACTCAACTAAAGATAAAGAGCTATAATCAAACTCTAATTTTTCACTTTTTAGTTTTTCATATTTTATTAAATTTGAAGAATTGATAACTAAATTGACTGCATCACTGTAAGCCCGAACCAAACCACCAGTACCAAGTTTTATTCCACCAAAATACCTTACAATAATTACGCCACAATTTATAAGTTCATTACCAGCTAATACATTTAAAGATGGTTTTCCACTTGTACCTTTTGGCTCTCCATCATCACTAGAGTTTTCTACTACTTGGTCAAATTCATTTAAGTATCTATATGCATAAACATAATGTCTTGCTTTTGGATGTTCTTTTCTAATTTTTTCCATCATTAAATCAAAGTTTTCGTATGGAGTTAAATAAGCAATAAACTTTGATTTTTTTTCTTCTAAAGTTTGGGTATAGTTCTCATTAATAAAATACATTTTTTAATTTTACTAAAATAATCTGATTTAGAGCTTTTTTTTATTATAATTGCAAGTATGAGATTAGACATTTATCTAACAAAAAACTTTGATATACAAAGTAGAAATAAAGCACACGAAATAATAAAAGCTAAAAAAGTAAAAGTTAATGGAAACACTGTAACAAAACCCTCTTTTATAGTAGATGAAAATTCAAAGATAGAACTTTTAGAAGAGGATTTTTATGTAAGTCGTGCAGCTTATAAATTAAAATATTTTTTAAATGAAATAAATATTAATTTATCAGCTTTAGATGGACTTGACATAGGAAGTAGTACTGGTGGATTTACCCAAATATTACTAGAATCAGATATTAAAAGTGTAACTTGTGTTGATGTTGGGTCAAACCAATTACATGAAAAAATAAAAAATGATAAAAGAATAATATTTTTTGAGAATCAAGATATTAGAACTTTTAACTCAGAAAAAAAGTTTGATATTATCACTTGTGATGTTTCATTTATCTCAGTTTTAAATATTATAAATGATATTGACAGATTAGCAAAAGATAAAATTATAATCCTTTTTAAACCTCAATTTGAAGTTGGTACAAATATAAAAAGAGACAAAAAAGGGGTTGTAAAAGATAAAAAAGCTATAGTTAAAGCAAGAGAAAAATTCTTAGACCAATGCAAATTATTAGATTGGAAACTAAATTATTTTTCACCTAGCAGGTTAGAAGGAAAAGATGGAAATGAAGAAGAGCTCTTCTATTTTAGTAAATAAAAAAGATATTACAGCAATAGCACTTGGAGGCTTTGATGGGATGCATATAGCCCATCAAGAATTATTTAATCACTTAGGAGATAAGGGAGCTGTTGTTTCAATAGAATCAGAATATGCAAATCTAACTCCAAAAACATATAGACAAGAGTATTGTAAATATCCAATTTATTACTATATTTTAGAAAATATAAAACACTTATCAGGAGAAGAGTTTATCTCTTTATTAAAAGAGGAGTTTCCAAATTTAGAAAAAATAGTTGTAGGTTTCGATTTTTGTTTTGGTAAAAATAGAAAAAATTGTATTTCTGAATTAAAAAATCTATTTCATGGTGAAGTTACAGTTGTAGATGAAATAAAACTTGATGGGATACCTGTTCACTCTAGAATAATTAGAGATTATATAAAAGATGGTGATATAAAACAAGCAAATAGACTTTTAGGAAAAGAGTATAAAATATTTGGTAATCAAATTAAAGGGCAAGGATTAGGCTCTAAAAGTTTTGTTCCGACAATTAATCTAAATATAGAAGATTTTATTCTTCCAACAGAAGGTGTTTATCTTACAAAAACAATTATAAATGAAGAGGAATTACCATCAGTAACTTTTTTAGGGCATAGAGTTACAACAGATGGAAGTTTTGCAGTAGAAACACATATTATAGACAAAAATATTAAAAATAGATTCTCTTTAGTACAAATAAAATTTATTGATAAAATAAGAGATAATAAAAAATTTAATTCTTTTGAAGAGTTAAAAAAACAAATAGAACTTGATTTAAAAATGGCAAAAGACCTATTAAAGTAGAGTAAATTTAATACTCTACTCTATTTCGACCTTTTTCTTTGGCTTTATACAACTTATCATCTGTTATTTTATATAACTCTTTACTTGTTTTAATTTCATCTGCTTTTGCTGTATATAAACCTACAGAAATTGTAATAGATGAACTTGCAGAATTATATCTATGTTCAATATTTAGCATCTCTATCTCTTTTCTAATCATTTCAGCAAAAGTAAGAGCTCCCTCATTGGTATTTGCTTGAAAAATTATCGCAAACTCTTCTCCACCAATTCTAAATGGAATATCAGATGAACGCTTACATAAACTATTTATTTTTTTACCAATACTGATTAAAACCTCATCTCCTTTTTGATGTCCATAATTATCATTATACTGTTTGAAATGATCAACATCAAAAATCACAAATGCAAATATTTGATTAGATCTTTTTATTCTATTTATCTCTTTATCAAACATAATATTGAAATATCTTTTATTATAAAGTGTTGTTAACTCATCTGTTATTGATAGATACTCTATTCTCTTTTTATCTGTAATATTACTTTTAATAGAACTGTATCCTATAATATTTCCATTTTTATCAAATTGAGGTGTTATAGTAGTAGAGACCCAATAAGTATGACCATCTTTATTTTTATTTTTTATTTCACCCTTCCAAGTTTTACCTTTTTTAATTGTTTGCCAAAGTTCTTTATATACTTGTTCTGGCACATCTTCATGTCTTACTATATTATGAGATTGACCAATTAACTCCTCTTTTGAATAACCAGATATATTGCAAAAAGCTTTACTAACTTCAGTTATGATACCATTTTTATCAGTTTTTGAAATAATTACATTTTCATTAATTAAATCTAAATTTTTTTGCATCTTCTCATTAACTTCTCTAATCTTTTTATTTTTATATACAATTATTACAATAATAAAAGTAAAAAATAAAACAATCCATAAAATTTTTTGATAATCAATATTTTGTTGATATTTTACTGATAACCATTTTTTTGATATTTCATTTTTTTGTTCATTTGATAGATTTTTAATTAGTTTATTAAAAATTACATTTAAAAGAGGTTCTTTTACAGTTGTAGCAAAAGACAATCCCCAATCACCTTCTACTTTCCCTGTAATTTTTAAATTACCTATATAGTTTTTTTGTATCTCATATCCAATAATAGGTAAAGAATCAATCACTGCATATAATTTATTATTATCAACTTTGCTAAGCCCCTCTTGTATGTTATCAATCTCTACAATATCAATATTTGGATATTTTTCTTTTAAATATTTTTTATAAAAAGAGTTTTTTAATAAACCAATTTTTTGTTTATCTAAAGTAGAAATATCATTTATAAAAGGTTTATCTGTTTTAGTTGCAATAACAAGTGGAAAATCCAGATATCTATCTGTAAAATTAAAATACTCAGAATACTCTTTTGAATCAAAAAACACAGGCATAATTTCACATTTGCCCTGCTTTATTAAATCTAAAGTTTCCTTCCAAGAAGTAGTTCTTTTTAGATTTATTTCTATAGGAACTTCACTTTTAAATAAATCTATATATTCAGAACTTATACCTATATAATTTCCATTTTTAATCCCTTCAATAGGCATAAAATTTGGATTAATACACATATTAAATTCTTTTTTTGTTTTTAAAAAACTTATCTCCTCTTGATTTATAATAAACTTTTTTAACTCTTCACTTTTTACATCTATCCATTTACTTTTTAATTTTATTTTTTCATAAACAGGTATTGAGTTTTCAACTTTTTCCAAAATCGATTTTAATATACTATTTTTTTTAGATACACCAACATACAAACCTATTTTTTCTAAATACTTCATATCATTAATATTTATTGTTTTTAAATTAACAAACCAATTTTTCTTAATTAAATATTGAATTAAAGTTAAACCTCCAAATGCTGCATCAATTTTTCCATTTGATACATCACTAATTGCTTCTGAAATACTATCAACTAATACTAAATCTATAGAACTGTAATATTTTTTAAATATCCCTTCAAGATATGATTTTCTAAGCATTGCCACTTTTTTTCCTTTAAGATCTTCAAAGGAATTAATATTTAAATCTTTTCTTACAACTAAAGTTGGTATATAATCAATATCTTTAATATCCGTATATTCTATATACTCTTTTCTTGCATTACTTATAGCAACATGGGGCATAATATGTAATTTTCCACTTTTCATATCTTCTAAATGCTCATTCCATAAAGCAGTTTCAAATTTTATATTTACTCCTAAATATTTTCCTATAAGCTTAAAATAATCAATCGAGTAACCTTTAAATTCCCCTTTTTCTTTAAAATTAAAAGGTGGAAAATCATCTAAACTTTGCACTGTTAAAGTAGGATTATTTTTCAAAAAATCTTTTTCTTCATCAGTAAAACTCAAATCTATATATTTTTCATTGTAATCTTCAAAAACAAAATCTTTAACATTAAATGTATGTTCTGTTAAACCATACTCTTTATATAAATTATTTATATATTGAACTCTACCTCTGTCTATTAAACCAATAGGGTAAGAATCCCTGTCAATCATATTATTTACTATCTTAGCTTCATATCTTAAATGTTCTAAAGATTTACTTGAATTATATTTTTTATGAATCAATTGAATTATCTCTTCTTTATGATCTAAAGCATATTCCCAACCTCTTAAAGTCGCTTCTTTAAACCTATTAACCCTATCTGGGTGATTAATTACTTCATTTTGGTTTGTAAATAACATATCTCCGTATAAATCAAAACCATAATTTGTAGGATTGATAATATTTATATCAATATTTCTTTCTTTAAAATAAAAAGGCTCATTACTTAAATATGCGGGAGATATATCTACTTCATTGTTTATAAGTTTTAAGTAATCATTAGCTTCTCTTTTTCTAATAAGATTAGGTTTTACATTAAATTTTTTAAGCATAGCTAAGATTGAAAAACCATCAGTATCATTTTCATAAAAAATCATATTTTTTTTATCAAAATCATAAATAGAGTTTAACTTACTATTTTTTAGAGTTATTAATACATTTGGAGAGTGTTGAAAAATAGGAGCAACTAAAAAAACAGGTTCATTTTTTGATTTATATAAAAAAAGTATAGAATCTGCAACTCCATATTGAGCTTCATTTTTAATCACTTGCTCTATATTATTATGTTTTAAATCCCTTTGTTTTATATCTACATCAAGACCAACTTCAGAATAAAAACCCTTTTCTTTTGCTGCATAATAACCTGCAAATTGAAATTGATGAAACCATTTTAATTGTAAAGTAATTTTTTCATTTGAATATAAAAAACCAACTAAAAAAAATATTATAAAAATTAATCGTAACATGATACTCTCTTTTTATTTCCCTCTTTTATAAATTATATCTAAAAAATATCAAATTCTTTTTTATCATATTAAATTATTGTAAATCATTATTAATATTCATTTAGATAAAATATCTCTTATGACAGATAAGGTATTTGAAAAAACAATTAACAAACAGTTTGAATTTGATGAAGAGGTAGCATCAGTATTTGATGATATGCTAAATCGTTCAGTTCCATTTTATAAAGAGATGCAAAGACTAACAATAAATTTTGGTCTAAATTTTCTAGAAAAAGATGATAAAGTTTATGATTTAGGATGTTCTACAGCTTCAACACTAATTGAACTTGCAAAGCACTCCCCTTTTCCTCTTGAATTAATAGGAATTGATAACTCTGAAGCTATGCTTTCTCGTGCAAAAAAGAAAGCTAAAGCATTTGGTGTAGATATTAAACTTATAAATGAGGATTTACATAATATCTCTTATGATAATGCAAAATTAATCATTTCTAATTATACACTTCAATTTATCAGACCCCTACAAAGAGAAAAGTTAGTTAAAAAAATTTATGATAGCCTTGAAGAAAATGGTATTTTTATCTTTTGTGAAAAAGTTATCTCTTCAGATAAAATACTTGGAAAACAATATATAGATGAGTATTATGAATTTAAAAAAACTCAAGGTTATAGTGAATTTGAGATTGCACAAAAAAGAGAAGCTTTAGAAAATGTTTTAATACCTTATACTGAAGAAGAAAATAAAAAAATGATTTTAGATGCTGGATTTAGCCATTGTGAAACACTTTTTAAGTGGGTAAACTTCAGCACCTTTATTGCAATAAAAAAATAAAGCCTCTTCTGAGGCTCTTTAGGTTTTGCTTCTTTTATTAGGAATTTATTTCATAAACTAAAAAGAAGAAAAAAATAATAAGATCCCCTTTTTTATAGGGACTAATAAAAAGGAAATTATATGTTAGAAGTTGGTCAAACTGCACCAGAATTTTGTGCTTTAAATCAAGATGATATAGAAATATGTTCAAGAGACCTATTAGGAAAATGGATTGTTTTATATTTTTATCCAAAAGATATGACTCCTGGTTGTATAAATGAGGCTTGTGATTTTACAGCAGCAGAACCAGAATTTGATAAATTAGATGCAATAATCTTAGGTGTAAGCCCTGATGACACGAAAAAACACAGAAATTTTATTGAGAAAAAAGAATTATCGATTACACTTTTAGCTGATGTTGAGAAAAAAATGTGTGAAGCATATGAAGTTTGGCAACTTAAAAAATTTATGGGAAAAGAGTTTATGGGTGTAGTTAGAACTACATTTATAATAAATCCTGAGGGTAAAATAGCTGCTTTATGGGATAAAGTAAGTGTTAGAAAGAAAAAAACTGTAAAAGGTGAAAAAATAGAAATACTTCATGCTAATGAAGTTAAAGAAAAATTAGAAGAGTTACAAGGAAAATAATGAAACTTTTAACAAAAACCCTATTTGCTTTATTTGCAACATCAATCCTTTCACAAGGTTTATTGGCAAAAACAACAATTTGTTATAAAAAAGACTGGAAATCTCCTGCTACTATTGAAACAACAAAATTAGATGGTGGTGAGTGTAAAAATGAGTTATCTTATAAAGATATGTTAAGTCAAGGTTGGTTTTTAAAAGATATTAAAATTGAAAAAGGAACTAAAGGACTTAATTATATTTATGTATTTTCAGATAAAGAGATAGTAAGTATAAACAATAGTGATTTATTAAATAACAAATATCAAAAACTAGATTATAGAGCAATAGCTTCAAGAATCAGTGATGTAAATGAAGAAACAGCTAAAATTGATATTGGAAACTTAAGAGTTGGACAAAGTGCAATTATTCAACATTTTTATAAGAATAATCAATCCCTTATAGTTTCAAATGCATATGTAATAGATTCAAACGAGACTAGCTCAACAATCAAATTTATCCCCTTTTTAGATATTAAACAAAATGCTTTACCAACTTCAAATAGAAAACCTCAAAATGGAGATGTAGCTATAGTAAACTATCTTTACAACGCTTCTTTAATTGTTGCTCCATCTCAAGATGCATTTACAGCAACAAGGGAAAAATTTAGAGATAACAACTTTATCCACTCTGATTTATTTGCAGTATATTTAAAAAATGAAGGTATCCCTTTACCATCTAAGAAAGTTATTCAAGATTATGCTATTTCTCAAAACTTAGGAACTATCTTTTTTATAATAGATAGTACAGTTTATATTGTAGATGCTAAAACTTTTGCAATTTTACAAAAAGACACTATTGCATATAATTTTGTAGAAAATAAAAAAATGCCATTTTATACAAGAATTGAAAAAATTGAGAGCAATATTATAAACTCAGTTTTAGATTATAAAAGCTGGCTTGGAAAAATAGAAGAGTTTTTAGGTGCTGACAATAGAACAGAAGAGGAGATTTTATTAGAAGATCAAATCGCTTCTGGAGAGTTAAAAATTGATGCTGCAATCTATGCAAACTACTATAAAACAATTTTAGGTATAAAATAATGATAGAACAAAAACATATTGACTACTTTGTAGATGTTGTTGGAAAAGAGAATGTCTATAGTGATAAAGCACATAAAATAGCTTATTGTTATGATGCAACAAAAGAGAGATTTGAACCTGATGCAGTTGTTTTTCCAAGGGATGAACAAGATATTTCAAAAGTACTTAAATATTGTAACGAAGAAAAAATAGTAATTGTTCCTAGAGGAGCAGGAAGTGGCTTCACAGGTGGAGCACTTCCATCTAATGGTGGAATTATATTATCATTAGAAAGACATATGAATAAACTTCTAGAAATTGATATGGAAAATATGGTTGGAGTTGTTCAACCAGGACTTATAAATATGCAGTTTCAAAAAGCAGTTGAAGAGGTTGGTTTATTTTACCCACCAGATCCAGCAAGTGAAGAATACTCAACTTTAGGTGGAAATGTATCTGAAAATGCAGGTGGGATGAGAGCTGCGAAATATGGTATTACAAAAGATTATGTGGTTGCATTAAGAGCTGTATTACCAAACGGTGAAATAATAACAGCAGGTAAAAAAACTATTAAAGATGTTGCAGGATATAACACCGCTGGTATCCTAATTGCCAGTGAAGGTACACTGGCTGTTATTACAGAAATCACTTTAAAACTTATTCCAAAACCAAAGTTCAAACAAACATATATGGGTGTTTTTCCTGATGTAAATAAAGCTATGAATGCAGTATTTAAATCACTAGCAAGTGGAGCAAATCCAGTTGCAATGGAGTTCTTAGATACTTTAGTTATCAAAGCTTTAAAACAAAAATTTCCACAAGTTGAACTTCCTGAAAATGCAGGTGGAGTTTTAGTTGGAGATGTTGATGGTTCTTCAGAAGCTGAAATCAATGCTCAACTTGAAACATTAAAAGAATCATTTGCAAACAATGGGTCAATTGACTTTATAGTTGCAAAAGATGAAGAACATGGAAAATCTCTATGGTTTGCAAGAAGAAATGCAAGTCCAGCCACAGCAATCTATGGAACAAAAAAACTAAATGAAGATATTTCTGTTCCAAGATCTAAGCTTCCAGAAGCTCTTGATTCAATCTATGCAATAGGTGAAAAATATGGATTTAATGTTCCATGTTTTGGTCATGCAGGTGATGGAAATATTCACGTAAATGTAATGGTAAAAGATAAAAACAACTCTAAAGAGATGGAAGATGGCCACAAAGCTATTGAAGAGATTTTCCAATTAGTTGTTGATATGGGTGGAACTTTATCAGGTGAACATGGAATTGGTTTATCAAAAGCTCCATTTATGAATATTGCTTTTAATGAAGCAGAAATAGAATTATTTAAAAGTATAAAAAAAGCATTTGACCCAAATAACATTTTAAATCCATTTAAAATGGGTCTTTAAAAGATATGGAAGAGAATGATTTTGTAAAAAAACCAATCAAGAGTCTATTAAAAATTTTAGACTCTTTTTTTAATGATGATACTACATATTATGCAGCAAGTCTTAGTTTCTTTACAATCTTCTCTTTACTTCCAATTATCGCCCTACTTATTTATATAATCTCAAGCTTAGAATTAATTCAAGGGTATTTAGATGTATTTATCAATTATATATTTGATATTTTAAACCCTACCCATTCAAAAGAGTTCTTAGAAGCTTTTAAAAACTATATTTCAAACTCAAATAAACTAGGTATTATTGGTGTACTTTATATGTTATTTGTATTTATTATGTTTTTTAAAGATTATGAATATATAGTAAATAAAATACATAAAGCAAAAAGAAAACCTCTATTACAATCTTTTTTCTTTTATCTTATTTTTTTAGTTACACTTCCACTTATGTTAGCTGCACTTAATATCGCACTATCATTTTATGAAAATACAATATTTAACTGGTTTATCACTTTTATATTTGCTTGGTTTATCTTTTTTGGTTTATTTAAATTGAGTGTAAACAAATATATCTCATCAAAAGCTGCTGCAATATCTTCACTATTTACTTTAATAGTATTGTCTATTACTAAAAATTTATTTGTGTATTATGTGGTTTATAATAAAACTTATTCAACTATTTATGGTTCTTTGGCTATTTTATTGTTTTCTTTTTTCTGGATTTATATTTCGTGGGTTATATATCTTTATGGGATAAAAATGTGCCATAAACTAAATATTCTAGAAGAGAGTAAAAAATTAAAAAATTAACTTTTATTTTCTACTTCTTTTAAAATACTATCTAATTGCTTTTTTAAATCATTTAATTTTTTTGTAGTTTTTATTAAGTTATCAGAAGACTCAATTGCAATATCTTCACTTCTATCAATACTTTTTATGATATCAGATTTATTTTCTAAATCATCAATAATATTTTCAAACTCATCAGTTAAATCTTGAAGTTTTTCCGAAGCTAATCTAGATTGTTCTAAAGCAACTTCTGAGTAATTCATAGCTGAATTAACTTTATTAATAAAGAAATTAATATTGTCTGCCATCTCAACAAACTCTTTTTCAGATTCTATCTCAATTGGCTCTATCTCAGTTATATCAGAAGAACTAATTTTTTTATATTTTTCAAGAAACTCATTTGCATGACTTTCTATTTGTCTTAACTGAATTAAAGAATATAAAGAGAATATAAATAAAAATGAAAATGCCAAATATTGAAAGTTTTTGATAAATGCAGTTTTTTGCTCTATATATTCTGTATATAAAGTTACAATCTCATCTACCTCTTCAAGAAGCTTGTTATTAGTTTGATATATATACTCCAATATAGAGTTTAATTTTTCTATATCATTAGTTAATACTGCTTTTTTAAACTCAATTGTATTTTTTTCAAAAGTTGCCCACATTACACTTACTTTTGAGATTTGATTTGCCAAACTTGCAGTTGGTGCTTCTGAAATTTTTAGCAAATCATTTCCATTTTTTAAAGTATCCAAACCATATTTAAATTCATCAATTGCATTATCAATTTCTGAGAAATTGTTTGCTCTTGTTTGATAAAGATAAAAAATATTTTTTGTAATTCTTTGGGTTAACATTCTTTGTTTTCCTGCAATATTTACAATTGTGGCATCTTTTATATTTTTTTGATTTAAATATATTGTTATGACAATTACACAAAATATTGAAGTAAAGAGCAATGCACCTAAAATCTTTATTTTTTGACTTACACCTATTTTTTTCATTTTATATCCCTAAGTATATACTTTTCAATTCTTCTTCTTTTAAAATTACAACATTACTTTTTTCTACCATTATAGTTTCATTTCTAACTAATCTTTTTAAAACCCTTGATAAGGTTTCAGGCTGAATATGAAGAAGCAATGCAACTTCTGTTCTTTTTAATTGGTTAAACATATCCAAATCATTTATTAACATAAAGGCAACTTTTGAAGTTGCATCAAAAACCAATTCCCTATTTATAATACATTGTAATTGTTGGTTTTTATAAATCAACTCATTAATAAATTTTAATATTAATTCATTTTGTGCCAAAAACTCTTTTTTAAACCTGTTAAAATCAATTGATAAAATGGTACTATCTCTTAAAAATTCACTATTTGAAAAACAGTTTATTTTATTATCTTGTAAATTAGATAATTCAGATATCATAGAGTTTGGATAAACATAATATAAAAATATTTCATTATCGTATTTATCTATTTTATAAACTTTTAAAAGTCCATCAATTAAAAATAATAATCTGTCTGTAGTTTCAGTTTCATAGAAAAGTACTGTTTTTGCATTATATGAAGAGATTTCTGACATTGATGCTACTAAATCTAACTCACTATCTGACAAATGTGAAAATAAACTTATTGATTTTATTGCTTCTTTTGTTTTAATCATCGTACAATTATATAAAATTAAACTGAAACTTTTATTGATTTGAATCAATTTAAAATATTTTTTATTTTATTACAATTAGAATAAAAAAAAGATATATGAAAAAAGATAAATTTAAAAAAGAGATAAACACTTTAAAAATTTTTTTTGAACTTTATTGTAAAACAAATCATAAAGCTCAAAATAGTTTTAATAATATTATTAAATATCAAGATTTTACTTTAAACAATGAGATTACACTATGTAATGACTGTAAAAAATTATTTGACTATAGTGTAAATAAACTACAAAATTGCCCCCATGAAGAAAAACCAAGATGTAGAAAATGTCCCAATCCATGTTATGAAAAAGATCAATGGAAAGCTTTAGCTAAAATCATGAGAAGTAGTGGTTTAAAGTTAGGATTACTAAAAATAAAAAATCTGTTTTCTTAATGCACTTGATTTAAATCAATTTAATAAATTTATTTTTTATGTAAAATTTCAAAAAAAGGAGAAGCTATGCTTATTGATAAATACAATAGAGAAATCGATTATCTTCGAATTTCAGTCACTCAAAGATGCAACTTTAGATGCCAATACTGCATGCCTGAAAAACCTTTTGAATGGACTCCTAAAGAGGATTTGTTAACTTATGAAGAGATGTTTAAATTTATAAAAATTTCAATAGACAATGGAATAAAAAAAATAAGAATCACAGGTGGTGAGCCATTAGTAAGAGATGATTTATATAAACTAATAGAGATGATATCTTCTTATAAACATGATATTGATTTAGCTCTTACAACAAATGGATACTTACTAAAACAACAAATACCAAAATTAAAAAAAGCTGGATTAAAAAGGGTAAATATATCAATTGATTCACTAGAAAAAGAGACTTTTGGGTACCTTACTAAAAAAGATGTACTATCAAAAGTTTTAGAAGGTATTGATTTGGCAATTAATTCAGGAATAAAAGTAAAACTAAACAGTGTAATCTTAAAAAACATAAATGAAAATGAGATTATAAACCTATATAATTTTGCAAAAAATAAAAATATTCAAATTAGATATATTGAGTATATGGAAAATGAAAATGCCTATTCAAATTTAAAAACCCTATCAAGTAAAGAGATACTTAAAACAATTAAAAATATTACAAATATAAAAGAAGTAGATTCAAAAGTAAATTCTGCTGCAAAAATTTACGAAGATGAGGATGGATATTGTTTTGGTATTATAGAACCTTATGATGATTCTTTTTGTAAAACTTGCAATAGAATAAGACTTAGTGCGAATGGCGACTTGATTCCATGTCTATATTATGAAGACTCATCAAATATCAAAAACTCATTAGAAGATGATAAAAAAATAGTAAATATTATAAAAGAAGTCATAGCAAAAAGACCTGAAAAAAATAAATGGTCTTATTCAAATAAACTTGAAAAAGTAGAAAAAGAGATATCATCTAGAGCCTTTTATTTTACTGGTGGATAATATTAACTCTTCCCTTTAAATAAAAATATTTTAAATTATATAATCTCCAAATAGTCCTATACATAAGCCTTATATCTAAAAATAAATTTTTCTTTAATAAATTGACTTAAGTCAAAGTTTTAAATTTTTTTTAGTGTTAAAATTATCATGTTAGAAAAGAAAAATTTTAGAAGGAGAAGAGAAAGATGTCACTTTCAAGAAGAGATTTTCTAAAAAGCTCTGCTGCAGCATCTGCCGCAGCAGCAGTTGGCATGAGTGTACCTAGTAATCTAAGTGCAGCTACTCAAACAGCTGAAGCTGGATGGAGATGGGATAAGGCTGCATGTAGATTTTGCGGTACAGGTTGTGGAATCATGATGGCAACAAAAAATGGAAAAATTGTTGCAGTAAAAGGAGATCCAGCAGCACCAGTAAATAGAGGATTAAATTGTATTAAAGGATACTTTAATGCAAAAATCATGTATGGTGCAGACAGATTAAAAACTCCACTTTTAAGAGTAAATGCAAAAGGTGAGTTTGACAAAAATGGAAAATTTGCTCCTGTATCTTGGCAAAGAGCTTTTGATGAAATGGAGATTCATATCAAAAAAGCTTTAAAAGCTTCAGGACCAGAAGGTGTTGGTGTATTTGCATCTGGGCAATATACAATTATGGAAGGTTATGCAGCTCAAAAAATGATGAAAGCTGGATTTAGATCAAATGCTATTGATCCAAATGCAAGACACTGTATGGCTTCAGCTGTTGTTGGTTTTTATCAAACATTTGGAATTGATGAACCTAGTGGTTGTTATGATGATATTGAACTTACAGATACAGTTGTATCATGGGGTTCAAATATGGCTGAAATGCACCCTATTTTATGGTCAAGGGTTACAGATAGAAAATTATCAAACCCAGACAATGTAAAAGTTGTAAATATTTCAACTTATAGACATAGAACTTCTGATTTAGCAGATATGGAGATTATATTTACTCCAAATACTGACTTAGCTTTATGGAACTATATTGCCCATGAAATAGTTTATAATCATCCAGAAGCTATTGATTGGGATTTTGTTAAAAAACATATAATTTTTGCAGCAAGTCCAGTTAATATGGGTTATGGTATGAGAAGAACTGGAGAAAAATCTCTAAAAGATGGTAAATACTCTGATAAAGAGATGGAAACTATTTCTAAAGAGATGAAAAAAACAGTATCAGAAACTGAAGCACCAGCATTAGCTCCATATGGTTATAAAGCTGGAGATGTTATGGAAAATAATCCAGCAGGATTAAAACACTGGGAAATCTCTTTTGAAGAGTATAAAAAATTCCTTGAACCATACACTTTAGACTATGTAGCAAAAATATCTAAAGGTAATCCAGATGAAGATATTGAAGTATTTAAGAAAAAACTTAAAGATTTAGCTTCTTTATATATTCAAAAAGACAGAAAAGTTGTTTCATTCTGGACAATGGGTATGAATCAACACACAAGAGGTACATGGGTTAATACTTTAGCTTATAACGTACACTTCTTATTAAATAAACAAGCAAAACCTGGTTCTGGAGCATTTTCACTTACTGGACAACCAAGTGCATGTGGTACAGCAAGGGAAGTAGGAACATTCTGTCACAGATTACCTGCTGATATGATGGTTGCAAATGGTGCTCATAGAAAAATTGTTGAAAATAAATGGCAAATTCCAGAAGGAACATTAAACCCAGTTGGAAATCAACACATTATGAAAATCCATAGAGATATTGAAGATGGTGTAGTAAAATTTGCGTGGGTTAATGTTTGTAATCCTTATCAAGATACTGCAAGTGCAAGCCACTGGATAAAAGCAGCTAGACAAATGGATAATTTTATCGTTTGTTCAGATGGGTATCCAGGTATTTCTGCAAAAGTATCTGACCTTATTTTACCTTCAGCAATGATTTATGAAAAATGGGGAGCTTATGGTAATGCAGAAAGAAGAACTCAACACTGGAGACAACAAGTATTACCAATAGGTGATTCTATGTCTGATACTTGGCAATGGGTTGAATTATCAAAAAGATTTAAAATAAAAGATTTATGGGGTGAATACACTCTAAGAAATGGTAAAAAACTTCCAGATGTAATTGCAAAAGCTAAAGAGATGGGATATGATGAAAATACAACTATGTATGATATCCTTTTTGCAAACAAAGAAGCAAAAAGCTATAAACTAAATGCTGAAGATCCTATCCAAAAAGGATTTGATAATACTGAAGGATTTGGTGATAACAGAAATGTTCTTGGAAGTGATGGAGAAGTTTGGAAAGGTTATGGTTTCTTTATCCAAAAATATCTATTTGAAGAATACGCTTGGTTTGGTAGAGGTCATGCACACGATTTAGCTGACTTTGATACTTATCATAGAGTAAGAGGACTTAAATGGCCAGTTGTAGATGGTAAAGAGACTCAATGGAGATTTAATACTAAATATGACCCATATGCAAAAAAATATGGAAAAGAGACTGGACATACAGATTTCGCATTTTATGGAAAACTTGCAAAAGCTCTTCCTAGTGGAGACCTTTTAGGTGTTAAAAATAAAACTAAAACTGCATTAAAAAACAAAGCAAAAATATTTGCTAGACCATATATGGATCCACCAGAAGTACCAAATGAAGAATATCCATTATGGTTAAGTACAGGTAGAGTTTTAGAACATTGGCATAGTGGAACTATGACAATGAGAGTTCCAGAACTTTATAGAGCTGTTCCGGAAGCACTTTGTTATATGCACCCAGAAGATGCAAAAAAACATGACCTAAAACAAGGTGGATTATGTTGGGTTGAATCTAGACGTGGAAAAGTAAAAGCTAGAGTTGAAACAAGGGGAAGAAACAGACCTTCTAGAGGATTAGTATTTGTACCTTGGTTTGATGAGAAAGTATTTATTAACAAAGTATGTTTAGATGCAACTTGTCCGCAGTCAAAACAAACAGACTTTAAAAAATGTGCAGTTAAGATTTATAAAGCATAAGTAAAAAAGGGAGTACTGCTTTGAACAGTAATAATCCTTTGAAAGAAAATAAAATGAAAAGTGAAGAGATAAGTGACAGAAGAAAATTTTTTTTAAACTTAGCAAGAGCAGCAGGAATTGCTGCTCTTGGTGGATTAATTTGGAGTGCTTATATTGATGAAGTAACAGCATCAGAACTAACTCTAAGACCACCTGGTGCATTAGATGAAGAAGATTTTCTAAAAACATGTATCAAATGTGGAATGTGTGTAGAAGCATGTCCATATGACACACTTAAATTAGCAAAACCAGGAGATAATAAACCTTTGGGAACTCCTTTTTTTGAGCCAAGAGATGTGCCTTGTTATATGTGTACAGATATACCATGTGTTCCTGTTTGTCCAACAGATGCATTAGATATAACTAAAGTAAGTACAAATGGAAAGCTTAACATAAATCAAGCTCAAATGGGTGTTGCAGTAGTGGATACAAAAAATTGTATTGCCTTTTGGGGAATTCAATGTGATGCATGTTATAGAGCCTGTCCCTTATTAGATGTTGCTATAAAATTAGAATATACAAAAAATGAAAGAACAGGAAAACACGCTTTTTTAAAACCAATTGTTGATAGTGATTTTTGTACTGGTTGTGGGCTTTGTGAAAGAGCTTGTGTGACAGAAAAAGCATCTATTTTTGTTTTACCTAAAGAGGTAGCTCTAGGACGTGCTGGAGATTATTATATTAAAGGTTGGGATAAAACAGATGAGAAAAGACTTGAAAATGCAACTAGTGAAACAACAAAAACTGAAATAAGTAAACAAAAAGCTGTTGATTCATTAAATGATATGGGAGGACTTTTAGATGATTAAGAATAAATTTCTAATCCTTAGAAGATTAACTCAAATATCTATAATGGTTTTATATTTTGGTGCTAATGCTTGGGGATGGAATATTTTAATTGGAAATTTAAGTTCATCAAAAATCATGAATTTAATTCCAATGAGTGATCCTTATGCAGTATTGCAAATGTTTGTTTCAGGGGCAATAATAGCATCAGATGTATTTTTAGGAGCATTAATTGTTGTTATATTTTATTCAATAATTGGAGGAAGAGCATTTTGTTCTTGGGTTTGTCCTGTAAATATTATTACAGATTTGGCAAACTATATTAGAAGAAAACTTGAATTTAATAGAATTCAAAAAAGACAACCTGCTACAAGAAATATCCGATACTGGACAATAGCAGTTAGTTTAATAATTTCTTTTATTTTTGGAGTAGCAGCCTTTGAATTTATTTCTCCTATATCAATGGTACATAGAGGAATAATTTTTGGTTTAGGTTTTGGTTGGTCGGCTATTCTAATTATATTTTTATTTGACCTTTTTATTTTAAAAAATGGTTGGTGCGGACATATTTGTCCCTTAGGAGGATTCTATTCAATAGTAGGAAAATTTAGTCTTATTAGAGTAGAACACGAAGAAGAAAAATGTACACTTTGTATGAAGTGTAAAGAGGTTTGTCCAGAAAGTCAAGTATTGTTTATGGTTGGAAAATCAACAGAACAAATACTTTCAGGAGAATGTACAAACTGTGCAAGATGCGTAGAAGTTTGTGATGATGATGCACTAAACTTCTCATTAAGAAATCTGATAGATAATAAAAAGAAGGAGAATTGATATGAAACTTGTTACTAAACTTGGGCTTGGTTTAGCAGTAACTTCATTTATTGCATTTATAGGTTGTTCTCAAGCTCAACCAACAATTTCAGAAGAATCTTTAGGACTAAGAAAAGTTGATCTTTATAGTGAAGATACAGTAGTACCTGAAGAAACTAAATACAATAAAGCTGCACCTAGTAGTTCTAAAACAATTAATAGAGCTTTTCAAGATGCACCACCAATGATTCCACACGATGTTGAAGGAATGTTACCAATTACTGTGAACAATAATCAATGTGTAAGTTGCCATGCTCCAGAAGTTGCACCATCACTTGGAGCGTTACCATACCCTAAATCACATATGATTAATTTTAGACCAGAAACATCATTGGCTAAAGATGGTAAGATAGTAAAAAATGGAAAAGAGATTGATAATACATCAAGTGAGAAACTTGAATATGTTACAATCAAAAATATAAATAAACTAAATGGAGCAAGATTTAACTGTTCGCAATGTCATGCTCCACAAAGTGAAGGTGAATTAGTAGGAAATACTTTTCAACCAGATTTTACAAATGAAGATGGTATGAAAAAATCTAGTTGGTCAGGTTCTAAACTTACTGAGGGTTTAGACACATTAATGGAATAATTATGAAAAGAAGAGAGCTTTTTAGCTCTCTTGCCAACTCTTTTTCTAAAAAAGAGGAGCAAGAGACTCAAATTAGACCACCATATTATAAAGAATTAGATTCTTTTCATAAAGAGTGTACTAACTGTGATAATGAGTGTGCCACTTTTTGTGAAGAAAATATAATTATAATTGGAAAAGATAATACTCCAATAATTGATTTTAGTTTAGGAGGATGCACATATTGTGATGAGTGTGCAATAAATTGTCCTAACGATGTATTAACTATAGAAAACAAAAAAAGAATTGACGCTAAAATTGAGATTGATATTTTAAAATGTATTAGTTGGCATAATACAATGTGCTTTTCATGTAAAGACCCATGTTTAGATGATGCCATAAAATTTTTAGGGATGTTTAGACCCTCTATAGATGAAAATATTTGTACAAATTGTGGTTTTTGTATTTCAAAATGCCCAACAGAAGCTATTACTATTATTAAGGAGAATTAAATGCCTGTAAAATTTATATCACATGTAGATGAAGATAAAGATGAAAATTGGTTTATAAAACTAACAGATACATTGAGTGACAAAGATGCAATATGTAACAATTTAGAGGAATATAAAGAGAAATTGGAAGAATACTCAAGTGAGTACGGATATGATATAGAAGTAGTATGGACAAAATCAAAAACTCTTTCTATAAAAAACTATCAAGATTTAAATGAAAAAATGGCTCTTTTACAAAAAGAATATGAAAATGAGATTGATGAATTAAATAAAAAGTAAGGTAGATTCATGTTAAAAATATTTTTGCTATTTATTCTTTGTTTTAATTTATATGCTGTAGATAAAATAACTCCTTCAAAAGTTCTTACTACATCTGGTGATGTACAAGATATGAAACTAAAAGATAATATTCTTTATGCTGGAACAAGTAATGGAACAGTTGAGATTTTTGATATAAATACAAATGAGAAATTAAAAGAGATAAAAATACCTGACATAAAAGACTTTATGGGTGATACAATTCCTGCAAAAATATATTCAATTGATATACTTAATAATAAAATATTAATAGTATCACAAGGAATGAATGGATATAGAAATATTTTTATATATGAAAATAGTGATTTAAAAAAGATTATAGACATTGAAAAAAAATACTACTTGCAAAAAGCATATTTTGTGGATGATAACAATATAATTTTTGCACTACTAAGTAACCAAATAGGTTTATATAATTTCACTTCTCAAAAATTAAAATATCTAATCCAAATTAGTGCATCTTCATTTTCTGATTTTGTTATAAATCAAAATAAACAAACAATTGTTACAACTGATGAAAGTGGAATTGTAAAAGAGATAAATATAAATGAAGGCAGTGTTATAAAACAATATAAAACATTGAACCTTGATAAAATATATCAATTGGATTTTAAAAACAATGTAGTAATAACCGCTGGACAAGATAGAAAATCATCTATATATAAAAATCAGTCAAGTTACAAATTGGAATTTGATTTTTTATTATATAGTTGTGCATTGAATAAAAATGGTAAATATGGTGCAATAGCATTCAATGAAGAAAATGAAGTATTAATATTTAACATAGATACAAAAGAATATCTAAAAATATTAACAGGACAAGAAGCTACAGTAACAAAAATACTATTTAATACAAAAAATCAAGTTTTTGTTAGTAGCGATAGCAATAAAATAAACTATTATAATTTTTAAGGAGTTTAAAATGAATATATCAAGTATTGTAGTACAGACTACACCAAAGTATTTAGAACAAGTAGTGGAAGATTTAAAAAACTGTAAAGCATGTGATTATCATATACATGATGAAAAAGGAAGAATCATCATAACAATAGAAGGAAATGGTGTTAAAGAAGAATTAGAAAAATTAAGAGTAATAGAAGCAATACCACATGTTATATCAGCAGATATGCAAATGGCTTATAGTGAAGATGAATTAGATGAGCATATTGAAGTTTTAGAAAACTCAGATGCAGTTCCAAAAATGTTAAACGATGATAATATCGATCCAGATAAAATAATCTATAGAGGCGATTTAAAAAGAAAAGACTTAGAAGGCTTTGCAGAAGAATTTGATAAGGTTGATTAAATGGAATTTTTACAAAGTGAATTTTTAATAGAAACAATTGTACCTGAAGATGAACTAATTATTTCAAGAACAGATTTAAAAGGTAATATCACATATGCAAATGAAACTTTTGCATATATTAGTGGTTATACTGTAGAAGAGTTAATAGGTAAACCACATAATATAGTTAGACATCCAGATATGCCGAAAAGAGTCTTTAAACAGATGTGGGAAAAACTTCAAAGAAAAGAAAAATGGGAAGGTGTTGTAAAAAACCTAAGAAAAGATACTGGGTTTTATTGGGTACATGCAACTATAAGTGGAGTATATAAAGATGATAAACTAGTTGAATATAAATCAATAAGAATTCCAATTTCACATACAGAAAAAATTAAATTCCAAAGATTATATGATTCATATAGAAACATAGATAAAGAAAATATAAGAAAAATCATCTACACTTAATTATGGTGCCCACAACGGGATTTGAACCTGTAACCTCTCCCTTACCATGGGATTGCTCTACCGTTGGAGCTATGCGGGCAATAAATTAAGTTGGAAATTCTAACCTTGACTTACTTAGTTTATACTTAATAGAAATATAAAAATCATTTATCCTAAAATTTATTATTATTTATATTTAAGTTTCAATTAGTAAAATTTATTTACAAAAGGAACTTTATGGAAACTATTGACAAAAATATAAAAGATATAAAAGATATACTATCAAGATTCAGTAAAGAGCTAAAAAAGAAAGAAGAAACACATAAAGATATAATAAAAGAGCTAAGAGGAATAAGAAGCCAATTATATAGCTATAAAGAGCAAAGAGAGGTAAGTAAGTAAAAAAGGCAATAAATGATAAGAATATAAAAGAAAGCCGCAAGAACATAAAAATACAAGTAAAAAAGCACCTAAAAAAATATATAAAGCCTCAAGAGTAAATAAACATAACTATAGTAATAAATAAAAACTAATGAAACAAGTAAATAGAAGGTAATAATAAGCGAAGAATTCAGAGTAAAAGAAGAGGCTAAAAAAAAAGCTTCATCAAATACAACCGATGTTGAATTGAATGAAGCTTGTTAAATACTCAAGAGCTGGCAGCGGCCTACGTTTCCACAAGTGAAACCTGCAGTATTATCAGCGCAGAGGTGCTTGACTTCCGGGTTCGGAATGGAGCCGGGTATTTCCACCTCGCTATAACCACCAGCAATATGAGTAAAGAAAGTATTTTAAAAATATATCTCTTTACTCACATTTATGAGTTATAAAAATTAATGTTAAGTCTTTGCGTTATCTCTAACGTCTTGAACACAATACTGAGTTAAACTCAATAAGATAGTAAACCAAGAAATTATATAAAAAAGCCAAACGATCTATTAGTACTAGTCAGCTAAACGTCTTTCAACGCTTACACATCTAGCCTATCAACCAGCTAGTCTTGCTGGGATCTTCAGGGAAAGTTCATCTTAGAGTTGGCTTCGAGCTTAGATGCTTTCAGCTCTTATCACATCCGTACGTAGCTACCCAACGATGCCCTTGGCAGAACAATTGGTACACTAGTGGTACGTTCATCCCGGTCCTCTCGTACTAGGGACAAATCTCTTCAACTTTCCTACGCCCACGGAAGATAGGGACCGAACTGTCTCACGACGTTCTGAACCCAGCTCGCGTACCGCTTTAAATGGCGAACAGCCATACCCTTGGGACCTGCTCCAGCCCCAGGATGCGATGAGCCGACATCGAGGTGCCAAACCTCCCCGTCGATGTGAGCTCTTGGGGGAGATCAGCCTGTTATCCCCGGCGTACCTTTTATCCTTTGAGCGATGGCCCTTCCACACAGAACCACCGGATCACTATGACCGACTTTCGTCTCTGTTCGACTTGTATGTCTCACAGTCAAGCTAGTTTTTGCCATTATACTCAACTGGCGATTTCCATCCGCCATGAACTAACCTTTGTAAGCCTCCGTTACTTTTTAGGAGGCGACCGCCCCAGTCAAACTACCCACCAGACATTGTCCTGAAGAAGGATAACTTCTCGCAGTTAGTAACTCAAATATTCAAGGGTGGTATCTCAAGGTTGGCTCCACTTGTACTGGCGTCCAAGTTTCAAAGCCTCCCACCTATCCTGCACATGAATATCCAAGCTACAGTGTCAAGCTGTAGTAAAGGTGCACGGGGTCTTTCCGTCTTTCCGCGGGTAGGAGGAATTTTCACCTCCACTACAATTTCACTGGATCCCTGGTTGAGACAGCTCCCATCTCGTTACGCCATTCATGCAGGTCGGTATTTAACCGACAAGGAATTTCGCTACCTTAGGACCGTTATAGTTACGGCCGCCGTTTACTCGGGCTTCAATCAAGAGCTTCGCTAATGCTAACTCCATCAGTTAACCTTCGAGCACCGGGCAGGCGTCACACCTTATACATCCACTTACGTGTTAGCAAAGTGCTGTGTTTTTGGTAAACAGTCGGGAGGGACTCTTTGTTGCAACCTTCTCCGCTTTCGAGAGCAAGTCTCTATACAGAGGTAGGCACACCTTATACCGAAGATACGGTGCTAGTTTGCAGAGTTCCTTAACCAGGGTTCTTCCACGCGCCTTAGAATACTCATCCCACCCACCTGTGTCGGTTTACGGTACGGGCAACAAATAATATACTTAGTGGCTTTTCTTGGCACGACAGTATCATCGATTCTCTATCTCCTCCGAAGAGTGTCAAGAGCCTGTAAGATCTCGGTCTAACGTTACCCGGATTTGCCTAAGTAACAACCTACGTCCTTCGAGCCACACTTCCATCAGTGACCTCGATTAACTCTATGCGTCCCCACATCGCGCTTATTTGTTGGTATTGGAATATTAACCAATTTGCCATCGTCTACCCCTTTCGGACTCGACTTAGGACCCGACTAACCCTACGATGACGAGCATCGCGTAGGAAACCTTGGGTTTTCGGCGTTAAGGATTCTCACCTTAATTCTCGCTACTCATGCCTGCATGCTCACTTCTATCCGCTCCAACGCTCCTTACCGGTACATCTTCAACGCTGAATAGAACGCTCTCCTACCACTTGTACAAGTACAAGTCTAAAGCTTCGGTGTACATCTTAGCCCCGTTATATTTTCCGCGCAGAATCACTAGACCAGTGAGCTGTTACGCTTTCTTTAAAGGGTGGCTGCTTCTAAGCCAACCTCCTGGTTGTCACAGTAACTCCACATCGTTTTCCACTTAGATGTAACTTAGGGACCTTAGCTGTTAGTCTGGGTTGTTCCCCTCTCGACATAGGATTTTATCACCCTACGCCTGACTCCTATGATTACGCATATAGTATTCGAAGTTTGATAGGGTTTGGTACCGCGGTAAGCAGCCCTAGCCCATTCAGTGCTCTACCCCTATATGTTACTACATAAGGCTATACCTAAATATATTTCGGAGAGAACCAGCTATCACGAAGTTTGATTGGCCTTTCACCCCTATCCACAAGTCATCCGAAGACTTTTCAACGCCTACCGGTTCGGTCCTCCACTAGCTCTTACACCAGCTTCAACCTGCTCATGGATAGATCACTTCGTTTCGGGTCTGCAGCATCTGACTAATTCGCCCTATTAAGACTCGCTTTCGCTACGGCTTCACACTTGGCTTAACCTTGCCAGATACCACAACTCGCAGGCTCATTATGCAAAAGGCAGTCCGTCACCCTGATAAATCATAGGGCTCCGAATGATTGTAAGCTAATGGTTTCAGGTTCTATTTCACTCCCCTCACTGGGGTACTTTTCACCTTTCCCTCACGGTACTTGTTCACTATCGATCTGTAAGTAGTATTTAGGGTTGGAAGGTGGTCCTCCCATATTCAGACAAAATATCACGTGTTCCGTCCTACTCGTTCTTAAGCCTAGTACCACATTAAAAATTTCGGTTACAGGAGTTTCACCTTCTATGCTTTACCTTTCCAGGTAATTCACCTATTTAAAATGCTATCACTTAATGCCCTAATCCCATTTCGCTCGCCGCTACTTTGGGAATCTCAATTGATTTCTCTTCCTCTGGTTACTGAGATGTTTCACTTCACCAGGTTCGCCTCCTCGAAAGGATAACATGCTTAACATGCTGGGTTGTCCCATTCGGAAATCACCGGATCAAAGCCTCTTGACGGCTCCCCGATGCTTATCGCAGTCTAGTACGTCCTTCATCGCCTCTTACAGTCTAGGCATCCACCATTAGCCCTTTATAGCTTTTTAATCTCCTTTAAAAATTTGCATTTTTAAAGGGACCAATTCTGAGAATAAAATAACTTTCGTTATTCTACCTTTTTTGAATAATTATTCCTTGGCTACTATCTTATTGAATTTACTTCAATAACATAGTTGTGTCTATCTATACTTTTTATATTAATAAATCTCTTTATTAACATAATCATTTTTAGATATGAAATTTTTTTGTTTTTTTAACAATCTTCATACGAAAGATTATTAAACGAAAAAATTAAAGACTTTAACATTATGTTTTTAAATATCATTTTGACTTTAAAAGTCAAATATAAATTCAATTCTTTTATTGAACTTATATTTGATTTTTTTATCAAACTTTTTAACTTGATCTGTTCTTAATAGATGGTGGAGATAAGCGGGATCGAACCGCTGACCTCCTGCGTGCAAGGCAGGCGCTCTCCCAGCTGAGCTATATCCCCACATACTAATCAGATTATTATATGGTGGGCCTACCAGGACTTGAACCTGGGACCTCACGATTATCAGTCGAGCGCTCTAGCCAGCTGAGCTATAGGCCCTTTCTTCACCTATTATTGAAATAATCTTTATAAACCGAACATGATAAACTTGCTATCTTTGATAGCTTTGGAAGTTAGAAACGAATCCAACTTCTCTTCTCTGAAAGGAGGTGATCCAACCGCAGGTTCTCCTACGGTTACCTTGTTACGACTTCACCCCAGTCGCTGAATCCACTGTGGAGGGTAGCTACTTTAGCATCCCCGCTTCGAATGAGTTCAACTCCCATGGTGTGACGGGCGGTGAGTACAAGACCCGGGAACGTATTCACCGTAGCATTGCTGATCTACGATTACTAGCGATTCCAACTTCAAGTAGTCGAGTTGCAGACTACTATCCGAACTGGGAGGCATTTTTGAGATTTGCTCCACCTCGCGGTATCGCTGCTCTTTGTATGCCCCATTGTAGCACGTGTGTAGCCCTGGACGTAAGGGCCATGATGACTTGACGTCGTCCACACCTTCCTCCTACTTGCGTAGGCAGTCTCGTTAGAGTTCTCAGCCGAACTGTTAGCAACTAACGACGTGGGTTGCGCTCGTTGCGGGACTTAACCCAACATCTCACGACACGAGCTGACGACAGCCGTGCAGCACCTGTCCTACAGTTTCTGCAAGCAGACACCAATCTATCTCTAGAAAGTTCTGTAAATGTCAAGTCCAGGTAAGGTTCTTCGCGTATCGTCGAATTAAACCACATGCTCCACCGCTTGTGCGGGTCCCCGTCTATTCCTTTGAGTTTTAATCTTGCGACCGTACTCCCCAGGCGGTACACTTAATGTGTTAACTGCATTACTGCAATGTCTAGCATCGCAACAACTAGTGTACATCGTTTAGGGCGTGGACTACCAGGGTATCTAATCCTGTTTGCTCCCCACGCTTTCGCGTCTCAGCGTCAATAATGTTCCAGTAGATCGCCTTCGCAATCGGTATTCCTTCTGATCTCTACGGATTTTACCCCTACACCAGAAATTCCATCTACCTCTCCCATATTCTAGATAGACAGTTTCAAAAGCAGTTCTATGGTTGAGCCATAGGATTTCACTTCTGACTTATCTATCCGCCTACACGCTCTTTACGCCCAGTGATTCCGAGTAACGCTTGCACCCTCCGTATTACCGCGGCTGCTGGCACGGAGTTAGCCGGTGCTTATTCATATAGTACCGTCATTATCTTCCTATATAAAAGGAGTTTACGCTCCGAAAAGTGTCATCCTCCACGCGGCGTTGCTGCATCAGAGTTTCCTCCATTGTGCAATATTCCCCACTGCTGCCTCCCGTAGGAGTCTGGACCGTGTCTCAGTTCCAGTGTGACTGATCATCCTCTCAAACCAGTTAGGCGTCATTGACTTGGTGAGCCATTACCTCACCAACTATCTGATACCATACAGTCCCATCCTCTAGCACTAAAGCGTTTCCCCAGCATACTTTTGTATTATGGGCATATAGGGCATTAGCAGACGTTTCCATCTGTTATTCCTTTCTAGAGGGCAGGTTAACTATACATTACTCACCCGTGCGCCACTTAGCTGACAACTTAAGCAAGCTTAAGTCCGTTCTCGTTCGACTTGCATGTGTTAGGCACGCCGCCAGCGTTCACTCTGAGCCAGGATCAAACTCTCCATAATAAAAAATTTGATTCTCTGACTTATATTTTATTACTTATGTAACAAATATTAAATCTCATTTGTAAAGCTTAGCTTTATGTTTCTAAAATAGACAAGGATATAATTTACTTATATTCTTGTTGTTATATTTTTGTTTATCATATTCGGTTTATAAAGATTATATTCTCTTAACAAACCTTCGTTTTTAAAGATCATCCATCTCTTCAAAACTTTGTGTCGTTCCTCTGAAATTGGACGGGAATTATAATAGATTTTTTTAAACTTGTCAAGGGTTTATTCTTATTTCTGGCTTAAATTTTTAAATTCTTTTACTGAGATTTTTAATATTATTAAAGATATTATTTTAAAACTGGCTTAGAGTGGCTTTATTATGGGGGTTTATGTGAGTTTTTTGGTTTTTTTAATGTTTTTTATATAAAATAAAATTAATTTCAAATAAATAGGAATTAACCTATTTATTTAATTTATCAACGATTTTGATAAGATAATCAGCTGATTCTTTTGCACTAGATTTTAAAAATTCATCAAAATCTATATCAGCTCCACCATCTGCTGTATCTGAAATAGCTCTTAATATAAAGAATGGTACACTTAAAGAATCACATATAACTGCAACACTTGCACCTTCCATCTCTAGTGCATCTGCTTTAAATGTAGATTCTATAAATTCTTTTCTTTCAACAGAGTGTACAAATTGATCTCCTGTTGCTATTGTTCCTTCTAATACACTTAATGAGTTTTCTACTGCAACCTCTTTTGCTATATCTCTTAGTTTTTCTGTCGTTTCAATAAATACATCTCCACCAGGAACAAAACCATGAGGGTGACCAAAAGCTGTAATATCTAAATCATGCTGACATAATTTATCGGCAATGATTAAGTCCCCAATTTTAAGTTTTGGGTTTATAGCACCTGCAACTCCTGAAAATAAAAGTGTATCACATCCAAATTTCTCAATTAGTGTACTAGCTGTTAAACTAGCAAATACTTTTCCTATCTTAGAGTAAGCAATAACTATCTCTAAACCATTATAAGTTACTTCATAATACTTATTTTTTGCAAAATCTGTAACTTTTACATTATCAAAATGAGCTAATAGAGGTTCAATCTCCTCCTCCATTGCTCCCATTATTGCTAGTTTTTTCATATTATGCATTTACCTCTTCAATTACTTTTTCTAAAGATGCCATATCACTTACATTTAGTGTTGGTGTACCTTTACAAATTTTTCTATTTAATCCTTTTAAAACAACTCCATTACCAAACTCTATAAATGTATCAACATTTTGAGCATTTGCTGCAACACTTTGTTTATATTTAACTGGACTAGTTAATTGAGAAGATAATAACTCTATTGCTTCATCTTTAGTAGTATATTGTTCTGCTGTAACATTTGAGATAACTGGTAAAAATTCATCTTTTAAATATTCATCTAAATATGGTCTTAAATTTTCTACTGCACTTGTAAGTAATTCACAATGACTTGCAACAGACATATCTAATACAATAGCTCTTTTTGCTCCAGCTTCTTTAAATATATCAACTGAATTTTCTAAATCTGCTTTAATACCTGCAAGAACTAATTGTCCATCTTGATTATAGTTAGCTGGCCAGATTTGTTTACCCTCTTTTCTTTGAGCTTCACAAATATCTTCTGCAACTTTATCATCAATACCAACTAATGCCATCATCCCTGCTCCACCATCTGAACAAGCTTCAGTCATAAACTGACCTCTTTTATGTACTAACTCAATTGCATCTAAATAATCAAGAGCCCCAGCAGCAACTAATGCTGAAAACTCTCCAAGTGAATGTCCTAAAACAAACTCTGGCTGAATATCACATTTATCTTTAAATATTTTATTTGCGATTGAACTTACTAATAAAATAGCAGGTTGAGTATATTCTGTTAATCCTAATTTATCATTTTCTTCAAAAAGTAGTTTTTCAAAGTCAATATTTAATCTATCACTAGCTTTTTGGATCATCTCTTTTGCAATATCACTATTTTCAAAGAAGTCTTTTCCCATACCAACTGACTGACTTCCTTGACCTGGAAAAATAAATGCAACTTTCTTCATATCATTACCCTTTATAATTTGATTGTTTAAAAATGAGCAGTATTATACTATTTTTTTATATTCTATAAAATAAAAAAGCCCAAAAGGGATACTTTTGGGCTTTTTATAAAATTTAGTTTGTGATTAGTGACAACCACATCCTCCACCACCGTGAGAATGCCCATGATCGTGTCCACCTTCACTTGAACAACAACCACCTTCACTTTCTCCGTGGCCACCGCCACCACAACAACCACCCATTGCTGCCATTCCACCAACAACACCAGTTTGGATCTCTTCTTCTGTTGCATCTCTTAAAGATTTAATAGTTACAGAGAACATTAAAGTTTTACCAGCCATTGGATGATTATAATCAATTGTAACATCAGAATCTGTAAAAGATTTTACAGTAACTTGAACTGTTTCACCTTGTTCACCTTGACCATATAAAGTCATACCTTCAGCTAATTCAATACCAGCAAATTGCTCTTTTGGAAGAGTTTGCATTGCTTCTTCATTGTACTCACCATAAGCATCAGCAGGTTGAACCATTACATCAGCAGACTCATTTTCTGCCATCTCAACAAGTTTAGTTTCTAAACCTGCAATAATTTGACCTTTTCCTGAAACAAACTCTAATGGTGCTGCACCAACATTTGAGTCTAGTTGCTCACCTGAATTTGCATCTTTTAAACTATATTCAAAACCAATTACTTTTGACATATTATTCCTTTTATTAATTTTATTTTATATTTGCTAAATTTTTAACAGCTACTTTAGCTTCTTTAGAATCTGGATAGATATCAATTAAAGAGTTATAAAAATTAGCTGCATTACTAAAATCTTTTATTTTTTCAAAAGATATAGCACTATGTAGTAGAAGCTTTGGCATGTATGAAGCTTTATCATATAACATTGCCGAAGTTTTAAAATATGAAATTGCATCATCATATTTTTTTCTGTAATACCACATTTCACCTAAATAAAAATTGCTTGTAGCAGGCTTATAGTTTTCAGCTACCAAGTGTTCGAACATTGGTATTGCTTTTGTAAAATAATCCTTCTTAAACAAGGCAATTGCTTCATCTAAGATCTCACCATTATCTTTTTGTGATAGTACCTTATTAGATTTACTCTTAGCTGTACTTTTACCACTAGTTTGAATTCCTAAAGATTTTTTTAAAGCTTCAAATTCAGCTCTAGTAATAAATTGATTCATATTTGATTTAAACTCTTTATCAGAGATATAACTATTATTTATTTTACTAACATTAGTTGATATTTTTGAAACTGCTTTTTTAAGATTTTCTAAACTTTTTGAAAAGTCTTCTTGCATTGTTAAAATTTGTGCCATTACATTTTTTAAGTCTGCAATGTCATTTGTATGTTTTTCAGATAAAGTTGAATTTTCTTCAACATTTTTAATTATTTCATTAATTTTTAATACTGAACCATTTAATTTTTGAGAATCACCTTCATAGATTGATTCCAAACCATCAATTCTTTCACTTATAGATTCTAGTGATAATTTAACATCTTTTACTTTAGAATCGATTGTTCCAAGTGTTTTTTTGTTATTTAAAATATTTTTTTCGGTAGAAGTTAATCCATAAGGATTTTTTGAATTTAAATCGCCAGCACCAAAAGCTGAAATCTCTTCAGCTTTTAAAAAAGTACTAGCGATAAAAAGAGTAATAAATAAAATTTTATACATCAATTATTATTTAACTAATTTATGTTCAGATCTTCTGTTTTTTTGCCAACAAGCAGAGTTTTTCTCAGTACAAGCTGGATTTGATTCACCAAAACTTACAACTGTTACTGCTGATTCTGAAATACCATCCATAACTAAAAAGTCTTTAACAACTTTTGCTCTTTTTAAACCTAAAGCATAATTATATTCATCAGTTCCCCACTCATCACAGTTACCTTCAACTTTGATAGTTGTACCAGCTTGAACAGCTGCTAATTTAGAAGCATTTGCTTTTGCAACTTCTTTCATATCACTTGATAAATCATATTTATCAAAAGCGAAATAGATGTTTTCAATGAAAACTTTTTCACCATTTATTGTATAATAGTATCCATTGTCAGCTTTTTCTAACAATTCATCATTTACAACCTCTTGTTGTACATTTGTTTCTTCAACATTATTTAAAGCACTCTCAGAGTTTTGTGGTGCCGGTTCATTAGTAACTTCAACTTCTTTTTGGCTACAACCAGTAAAAAGTACAGCTGCAACTAAAAAAGCGTAAATGCTTAACTTTTTCATAATTTGCTTTCCTTTAATAAATTTTGCTTAGATTTTACAAAAGTTAAACTTAATCGGCAATTACTTAAATATCAAGACTAGTTATAATTTCTTCTAATGTATCCAAAAAGTAACTGTTATGATTTACAACTTTTGCTACTCTATAGTCTTCAAAACCTTGTATTTCAGCTACTTCTTTATACTCTATATCTAATTCAAAATCAGTTTCTGAATTATCTACTGTGAAAGATATAGGATATATTAAAACTTTCTTCGATTTTTTAATTTCTTCTAATTTATCTTCTAAATATGGTCTTAACCATTCCATTGCCCCTACTCTTGACTGATAAGCAACATGTATATTTTTAAAATTTATATTCTGATTTTTTAATTCTTTTTTTGCACACTCTACATTTTTTAAAATATGCTCTTGATAAGGATCACCCTTATCTATAGTTCTTTGGGTTAAACCATGAGCAGAAAATATTAATTCAAACTCTTCTGCACTATCATCTTTTAAAGCCTCTTTTATTCGTTCAACAATTGCTTTGTTATAACTTGTATTATGATAGTAATAGTCTATAGTTTTAATTTCTGCTTTTAAGTTTGCCTTTTTTGCATATTTTCTAAAGTCTTCAATAGATGACTTTGTAGTAGTTGAAGAATAATGGGGATACATTGGAATTGCAAAGACTCTATCATAATCTTCTAATTTAGATATGACTTCACTAGCAAATGGTGGCGTATATCTCATCTCATAAAATACATCAATATTTTGTAATCTTTTTGCTAATCTTCTAACTAGTCTTTTTGTATTTCCAACTATAGGTGAGATTCCACCTAACAATTTATAATTGTTTTTTGCTTCATTTTTTCTCATACTAATAATTATAAATGATATTAAAGCTCTAATAGGTTGAGGAGCACCAATAATATATTTATCATTAAACATATTTTTTAAGAATACTTCTACTTCATCTAAATTATTGGGACCACCCATATTCATCAATACAACAGCTTTTTTCATATGTTACCTTTTTTAAAAAAGCATATATAAAAAGCTGTTTTTTTAGTAGAAATAAAATGTTAATTAATCTTGTTTTTTGGAAGACAATATTTTTTTTGTTATTTGATGCCTATACTCAAACATATTTTCTAATTCTCTTTTTATAAAAAAATCAAATAATTTTCCAAATTTTCCAAAAGGTAATTGATAAACAACTACATCTTTTAATTCAACTTGATTTCCTCTTTTAATAAAGATATGAGAATGTTCCCAGTATTTAAAAGGTGATTTTATTGCATAATCAACTAATATATTAGGAGAATCCATTTTTTTTATCTCAACTTCCCAATATGTCGGTATAAAATTTTTTATACTTTTTATTTTTAAAATAGTACCTGTTTCTACTTTTGATACTTCATTAAGTAAAATGACTTTCATATTAGAAGGTGTAATCTTTTTTAAATTATTAAGATCTAAATGAAAATCAAATAACTCTTGTAAGGAGCAGTTTAAAATAATACTTTTTTCAAATCTTTTCATGATTTATACAACCAAGTTTTCTAAACTATTTTCTATTGATGCGTATTTAAATTTAAATCCACTATCTAAGAGCTTTTGCGGTATTGCACACTGTCCATCAGTTAAAACCTTTGAACCTTCACTAAATACAAGATTTAATACAAACTCTGGAACTGTGAAAAATGTTGGTCTATGAAGAACCTTTCCTAAAGCTTTTGTTAACCCTTCATTTGTAGTTGATATTGGTGCAGTTAGATTAAATACTCCATCTAAATCTTTATTCTCATATAGGAAATTATATGCTCTTAATAAGTCTTCAATATGAATAAATGAGAAATATTGTTGTCCATCTCCAATATTTCCCCCTAAACCAAATTTAAAAGCAGGTAACATTTTACTTAAAGCACCACCATGACCCAATACAATTCCAAATCTAAAGATTGCTGTTCGTATTCCAATTTCATTGGCTTTTAATGCTTCTTTTTCCCACTCTTTACATACCTTAGCTAAAAAATCATCTGAGTATTCTGTATTTTCTTCTTTAAAACAGGCTTTATTATTATATATTCCTACAGCAGAAGTTGAAATAAATAACTCAGGTTTTACTTTTGCATTTTTCATAGCTTCAACTAAAGCTTTTGTTGTATCTATTCTACTTGTATAAAGAAGTTTTTTATATGAATCAGTCCATCTATTTATAATATTTGCTCCAGCTAAATTTATAATAAAATCTGAATTTTCTACTATATCAATAAGTTTTTTTGAATCTTTTAACTCTTCACGTTTTATTCCTCTTACCTCAAAACCTATATTTGAAAAAAAGTTTTTAAGACTTGTTCCTACAAATCCGCTTGAACCTGTTATTGCTATTGTTTTCATAATAAACTCCTTTTTTAGGTCTATTTTATTATATATCTATCCAAATAATTTAGTATATCTTTTCTGTAAGTTAATACTTAAAGTGTTCGGCTTTCTATGTATTCTCTAAATTCCTTTGCACCATCTTTTGAACTTGTAACAACATCATCAATATCTTCAAAACTAATCTCTAGTTTTGATTGTTCTACACTTTGCATTGATTTTATTTTATCCACATTTACTATATATGACCTATGTACTCTAAAAAAATTCTTATCTTTTAATATATTTTCCATATCACCAATTTTTTTTCTTAAGTAAGCATCTGCATTTTTGATTTTTATTATCACTTCATCTAAATCAGCTTTTATATAATATATATCATTAATATCTATCAAATAGATTTTATTTCCTCTTTTTGCAACAATTTTTTTTGTTTCATCAACTTTTGCATTTGTATATTTATATATTTTATCAAGACTTCTTTTTATAGATTCACTAGATATAGGTTTTAGGATATAGCCCATTCCACCTGACTCAAATGCTTCTAAAGCATACTCTTCATAAGCTGTTTGAAATACAATAAAAATATTTGGATTAATATCTAAAAGATTATTTGCCAATTCTAAACCACTCATTGAAGGCATAGAGATATCCAAAAAAGCTATATCTATTTTTTGTTTAGCAACTTCTGTAATAGCTTTAATAGGAGAATCACACTCTACTATATCATCTATTCCTTGTTCAGTTAAAAGTCTTTTTAATCTACTTAAAGCTAATTTTTCATCATCTACAATTAATACTTTCAAACTATTTTCCCTCCAAACTTATAACAAAGTTCATTTTATCATTCTTAGTATTGTAGCTTAACTTTCCAACTTTTAATAAAACTAATCTTCGCTCTAAATTACTAAGTCCTGTACCAAATATAAGCTTTTCACTTATTTTACCGTTATTTAGTACTATAATAGTATCATTATCAATTTTTATCTCAATATTTAACTTTTTTGAGTCATATCCGTGTTTTATAGCATTTTCAACCAAAAGTTGTATAGAAAATTTAGGTACTATTATCTCTTTATTTTTTATATTTGAAATAATTATAAGCTCAATATTATTATCAAATCTAATATTTTCAATACCAACATATGTTTTTACCATCTCAAGTTCAGTTTTTAATGGTATTAAGCTATCTTTATTTATAGCATTTCTTAAAAATTTGGATAAATCTAATGTTGCTTTTTCTGCTTTTTGTTTATCAAGATAGATTAGTTCTGATATGGAATTTAGTGCATTAAAAAGAAAATGTGGATTTAATTCACTCTCTAATGCTTTTATTTTACTCTCTAAAATTTCACTATTTATACTCTCATTTTTATATTTCATTGCTATAAACTGATGAAGAATCAAACCAATTAAAAAGGTTAAAAAACCACTTATAATACTTATATAAAACCAAAAATCTGAGATATACTCAATAATCGTAAAATCAGTTTTACTAAATAAATAATAATTAAAACAAAAACCTAAAAACCCTGAAAGAAAAGAGAAAATAAAACTCATAAGTATCCAAAATTTCTCTTTGATTTTTGGTAAAACTAATTCGTTTGATAAAGTTATAAAAATAAAAGCAAAAAAAGAGATACTAATTGCACTACATGTGCTAAAAACTACTGTACTTATCCCACGTAAACTTTTATCTAAAAATAAAAAGAAAAAAGATATTAAAAATCCAAAAAGTGCACCAATTAAAATAATATAAAGCCAATCTTTATAAGAAATTTTCAACTTTACACTATCCATTTAATTCCTCATTTAATACTTTCACACCAATTGCAATCCCAGGCCAACCTTGCCCAGCAAAAATTGTATCTCCCACATTATATAAACCTTTAAAAGGAGTTGTACAACTTGGTAAATTAAGTATGTTTTTAATTGTTATTGCATTTCCACCACAATTTGCTCTATTTATATATCTTCTAAAAGTTTTTGAAGTGGCACTTGATATATTAATTATATCTTTTTTATTAATATTCTCAAAATGTTCTAAAAAAGAGTTTATAATAAATTCTTCACAAACAGCTTTTTGTTTTATATATTCATCTTTATTTATATTTTCCCAATAAGTAGCATTTGTGTGTGTTGATATTGTAACGCTATAACCATTTTTACTCATCACTTTGTCATCTTTTGAAGAAAATGAGATAAAAAAAGAGTTGGAAATTGTATTTGGAATCTGTGAATCTAAAATTATTTGATAATGATGAAGAGGTTCTTCACTAGTTTGTAAATTAAAATTTATAACAAAGGCACTTTGATTATTAAAAGTGAATTGCTGATAATATTCTTGAATCTTTTTATCTTCAAATAAATTTGCACTATCATATACAGTTGAATTTAAAATTAAATTTGAAGTTAAATATTCATCTTTTTTTGATATGAGTCTATATTTATCTTTTTCTTTTATTACTTTTATGATTTGTTCTTTTCTTTTTAGCTCAATATCTTTTAACAATCCTTCAAATAAACTTCCCATTCCACCATTTACATAAAAAACATCATGAAATGGATATGCTAATCCCAAAGCTAAAGATAATACTGGTATCTCTTTTGAAGTAGTTTGAAGTGTAATTAGTAATTGGGCATCAATAAAATCTTGATACTCTTTAGAGATATCACCTAAAATCTCTTTTATAAAACTTTTTGCACTTTTAAATGTATATGTATTAAAGTTAAAAAAAAGCTCTATAAAAGAGTTTGCTGTTTTTATATATGCATTTAATGAGTATTTTGAATAGAAGAGCTTTTTTAATTGCCAAAATTTTTCATCAATATCTTTAATCTTTTGCCAAAAGATTTTATTATTTTTATTTGGATATGCTTTATTTATATCTTCTAAAAATCTATCAAAATCTTTAACCCTATCTATTATTTTTTTATTTTGTATTATTCTAATAGCAACTTCACTTTTAATAATATCTGGTTTATAATTTGCCTTATCAAAAATATCTTTTATAGGATGATTATCTTCATAACCTACAAATGTTGTAGCCCCTGTATTAAAATATGAGCCATATCTTTTATAGGTACTAGCACATCCTCCAAGATTTTTATCTTTTTCAAAAACTATTGTATTTTTATCTTTATTTAGTGAGGCAATCATACTTCCACCTATACCTGAGCCAACAACAGCTAAATCATAAAGTTTCATTTCTAGCCTCTTTAAATTTTTCTATTGCTCTTTTTCTTGATAATGATATATCAACCATAGCTTTAGGATATGAAAGGAATAGGTCTGAATGCACACCATTTTCTATATGAAACAATCTTGAATCCAAATCTTTTAACTCTTTAATAACTGATTTGATAAAAATCCCTTTTTCATCAAATTTTTTTGATTGGGTATAAGGATTAAAGACTCTAAAATATGGTGCGGCATCAGCTCCTGTACTTGCTCCCCATTGCCATGAACCTATATTTGAACTAGCTTCATAATCTAATAACTTTAAAGCAAAATACTTTTCACCTTTTTTCCAGTCAATAAATAAATTTTTAGTTAAAAAAGAAGCAACAATCATTCTTAATCTATTATGCATAAAACCAGTTTCATTTAAATGTCTCATAGCTGCATCAATAATTGGAACTCCTGTATTTCCTTCACACCATCTTATAAAATCATCTTCATTTTCATTCCAGTTAATATCAATCCCACTAAAATTGTCAAATTCAGAATTAGGAAAATGAAATAAAATATAATTGTAAAACTCTCTCCAAAACAATTCTCTTATAAAAAACTCACTATCTTTCATATTTCTTACATAATTAAATACCATAATAGGAGAAATAATACCAAAACGTAAAAAAACAGATAGATTTGAAGTTGCATCTTTATAGAAGAAATCTCTGTCTTCTTTATAATTACTCAATTTTTTAGGAATCTCTTCTAATACTTTTTTAACACCTTTAGTTAATATTTCAGGTAAAGTAGCAGTTTTAAACCCCATACTCTCTAAAGTAGGAACTTCAATATAAGCAAAAGGGTATAAAAGTATATTATCAGAAATAGCCCTTTGTTCTATATGATTTGATTGAGTTAATAGGTTCAATGATTTATAAAATGGAGTAAAAACTTTATAAGGTGTTCCATCATTTTTTAAATGCTTTGAAGGATCTAGTATAAAAGAATCAATGAATCTTTTTAAAGGAATTATTTTGTCTATCTCATCATCTCTTTTTTTTGCATAAGAATCAAAATCAACTGAGCATAAGACTTCATCAAAACCAAATTTTTTTAATTTTGAAAATATCTCTTTAGGTTTTCCATAAAAAATAGCCAAATCTAAATTCATTTTTAAAAGTTTTAATTTTAAATCAATTACAGACTGATAAATAAAAGTAACTCTTTTATCATCAGCAGGTAAAGATTTTAATATCTCTTCATCAAATATGAATATTGGTAAAACTTCACCCTTGGCATTTTCTAATAGAGCTGAATCTTCAACTCTTAAATCTCTTCTAAACCATAATATCTGTTTCATTTATATGCCTCAACTTTAGATCGCAATGCTAAGTCTTTTGGATATGGATTTAAAAATACTTGTGTTTTTAAATACTCAATATCAAATTTTTTTGTATAAAGCTTTATGATTTTTATTACAGCTATTAAGGGAATAATACCTTTCTTAAAATCTTCAAGTGTTTCTAAAATCTCATCTTTTTCCTCTTTTGAGATAACTTTTTTGAAATACCCATAGATATGAAGTAAAACATTGTAAGTATTTTTAATAGTCCCTTTTTGTGCAATTGTTTCTAAAAACAACCTCTTATACTCAAGTAATATTACTTCTAAAGATTTTTTATCTCTATTGGCAACTATATTTCCTAATTCTTTATAGGAATTATGAGACTTTGAATAAATTAAATACTTATATGAAGTATGAAACTCAACTAAATCATTAATTGTAGGCTTTGATTCTAAAAATTCAAATAATGATTTATATGCAAATATTTGCATTAAAAAATTCTCCCTTAACCAAGGGTCTCCTAATCTACCCTCTTCTTCAATTGGTAATAAAGGAAATTTTTCTTTTAACTCTTTTGCAAAAACTCCAACTCCAACATTTTCACTTTGTCCATTTTTTTTATCTGGATAGATTTTAACTCTTTCCATTCCACATGTTGGAGATTTTGATTTCAGAATAAAACCACATAATTGGTTATCTTCAATATTTTTTGCTAACTCTTTTGAGATTTCAGTAATTGTATTTGTAACATCTTTATTATCATTAGTTGTCCTAACTGTTACTTCACCATTACTTCTTACTAATCTTATTGCAGGTCTTGGAGTTGGAAACACTAATCTTTCAGGACAATATGCTTCAAACTCAAAATAGTTTGAAAGTTCATTAACAATAAATCTATCTCGTGAATGACCGCCATCATATCGGCACATAGTACCTAGTAGGCAAGATGATATTCCTAGTTTCATAATAACTCCTTTGTGAAATTATATAGAAACTAGGATATTTTTGTAAGTTTTTTTTGTTAGTTTATAATATTACCAATCGATTGATTGGATTTTTCCATTTTTTAAAGGTGAAAGGAAAGATTTACCTTGATTTAATCTAATTATACCAATAGAACTTCTACCCTTCATATTTTTCAAGAATATGATAGATTCACCATCTTCTGAAAATTTTGGAAACTGATTACTTCCGCTTGCAGTTAATCTTTCTAAGAAATCACTTTTTGTTGACATAAGAAAAAGATTAAAAGTATAAGATCCAAACTCATTATCTCTTTCTCTACTTGTATAAACTACATAATCTTTATATGTAGTTGCAGAAGAGTTATTTCTTCCATGATAAACAAGTCTTTGAACACCTCTACTTCCTATTTTTTTAGCAAAAATATTTGGATAACCTAATCTATCAGAGACAAAAACAATTTTAGAATCATTTTCAACAAAATGTGCACCAACATCAATTCCCTTATATGTAGTTAATCTTGTTTTTGTTTTTCTTTGAGTATCAAAAAGATAAATATCTGGTTGATAATCTGGACTAGCAGTAACTAATAATTTTCTTTTATCACTACTAACATCTGATGCTACAACCATACCTTCACTTTTCATTATAACTTCTTTTTTTCTATTATATAAATTAGTTTTTATTAATGTAGGAATCCCATTATCATATGTAGTGTAGTAAAAATCACCTTTCTTTTTATCTGCCCATTTAGGGAAAATATTTAATCCACCTTTAATAACAGCTTGTTGGAAACTAAGTGTATAATCTGCAATAAAGATATCTGCTTTTTTTGCTTCTTTATATAAAGAAAATATTACAAATTTATCCATCCAATCAATAGATGGTGCATTTAAATGCTTATTTACAGCAATAGCAATTCTATGAGCTAAAAAAGGATATCTATCCTCTTTTGATGTAGACAAAGTTTTAGATAAAATTTGCTGTTTAGAATTTATATCAAATAATTTAAAATCTACTGAATATCCACCAAATCCACTTACATTTGAACTAATATTTAAAAATAAATCTGTTCCTTTATTTGAAAGTGCCAACATATTAGGTAATTTATTAAAACCTGTAACTTCTACAGAATCTATAACATCAAAATGTCCACTTATTTTTAAGTCTTTTTCAACTAATTGTTTAACTTTATTAGTCAACACTTTATTCATAGCACCTGGTGCAACTGAAATTTCAATTTTTGGTAAATTTGTACTTTTTTTAACAATATCAAGTTCTGCATCTGCTGCAAATAAAAAAGTAGTAAAAGCTATAATTAAAAATAAAAATCTATTCATTTATCTATCCTTCTGATTTAAAGTTCACAATAATATCAACTTTTGAATTAATTTTAGGTCTAGGAAATTGCTCACTTATTTGAGATTCCAAAAACTCTTTTAATGATTCATCAAAACGTTGATCATTTGAATATTTCATTATTCTATAATCAAATTGACCGCTACTTGAAATCATTACAAGAACTTTTACTACAAGACCTGATTCTAATAGTTTTGGATTCCATCTTTGCCATAATATCTCTTTTATTTTTGAGAAATATTCATCCTCTTCACCATTTGAAGTTGAACTATTTGATGGAAGATTAGTTGTTGTTTTAACATCTTTTAATAATTTTGAAACTGTACTATTATCTGTTTTCTTTTGTTTTTGAAATTTTGATTTAAATCTACTAGGATCTAAAGATTCTTTTACAGCATTTACCTCTTTTTCTTCAACCTTTTTTGCCGTTGTTTTTACATTTGCAAATAAAGATTTAAAATCTGCTTTTTGTTTTGCAGAACGCGAAGTTGATTTTTTAACTACCTCTTGAGCTTTTTTTTGGGTTTTAGGAGCTGCACTTCTTTTTTCTGATTTTGTAGAAATCAAATCTAACTCTAAAACTGTTGTTTTACTAGAATCATATTTTTTAGGTTTTGGAGCATTAATATAAATTAAAAAAGATAAGCAGATTAATAAGTAAATACTAGCTGATACAATGCCTGCTAGATAAAAGTAACCTTTTTCTTGCATAATCACCCATCAGTTATTAATGCAACTTTATAAAAACCAGCCTCTTTTACTGATTTCAAAACATGCATAATATCATCATATATTAAACTTTTTTCTGCACGAATATGTATTGGAGTTTTTCTATCTTGCCCTTTAGCAAAAAGTAAAAAGTTATCAGAAAAATTTTCTAAATCATATCTTTTTTTATTTATTAATATTTTTCTATTTTTTGTAATTACTATATCAATCTTTTTAACTGCTTGAATCTGTTTTGAAGCACTTCCTTTTGGAAGATTAATTGGTTCTTCAAACTCAATTACTGGTGCAGTAACCATTAAGATTGCTAAAAGTACTAGCATAATATCAACCAATGGTGTAATATTTAAATCAGGTTTTTGATTGTAATCGTACACTCTTAACCTTTAGCAATTAAAATTTGTGATTGTGCCTTCAAGTAAGTATTTAACTCATAAACTTTTCTAACTAATATTTGGTGAAAAGTATAAGCAAAAATAGCTACAAAAATACCAGCTGCTGTTGCAACTAATGCTTCACTTATTGCAGGAGCAATAACAGAAAATCCAACTTTTGATTCATTTGAAAACTTTGCAAAAGATTCCAATATACCTACAACTGTACCAAAAAGACCAACAAATGGCGATGTTGATGCAATAATAGATAACCAAGTAATACCACTACTTGCATCTTTTATAATATTAATCTCACATGCGTGTAATATTTCTTTAGTATGAACAGAATTTGAACATTTATTTAAAGAAGACATTGGACTAATTGTAGAACTTCTAGATGTTAAATCATCTAAAGATTTTCTTTCGTTAAATATTAAAGATTTTAAAGATAAAAATCTATAAATAAAAAGCCAGAAACATATAATGAAGTAAAATGATAGTGTCAATAACACTAAAAGTGTTATTGCACTGCCATTATTTAAATAATTTAAAGCTGTATCAATCATCTACACTAATTTCTATGCGAATGAGTTGATTTTAGCTTCTACTGCTGCTAATGATACATTTGCATCTTTAACAGAGTTTACTAAGTCTTTTGCAGCTTCAATATTTTTAGCGATTTCAGAGTCAGCACCTGAAGTAAGTGCAACTGCTCCATCAACTAAAACATCTACAGAGCTTTCAGAAACTTTTACGTGTCCCCAGTTAATTGCTACTGCATCAGTTGAACCTGCTTTTTCTATAATAATTACGCCAACTGTTAATGAAGATACTAAAGACGCGTGTCCAGGAAGGACACCAAACTCACCCTCTTTTCCAGGAAGAGTTACGCTCTTTACATCATCACTAAAAATTAGACCATTTGGTGCAACTATCGATAATTTTAATGTATCCATAAAGCCGCCTTTAATTATTTCATTCCTTCAGCTTTTGCTAAAACCTCGTCGATTCCACCAACCATATAGAATGCCATTTCTGGAATATCGTCATATTTACCATCTAAGATCCCTTTGAATCCTTCAATAGTGTCTTTTAACTCAACATATTTACCAGGAGAACCTGTAAATACTTCTGCAACGAAGAATGGTTGAGATAAGAATCTTTCAATTTTTCTAGCTCTAGCAACAACTAGTTTATCCTCTTCAGATAACTCATCCATACCAAGAATTGCAATAATATCTTGTAAATCTTTGTATTTTTGAAGTACTGATTGAACACCTCTAGCTACACCGTAGTGCTCTTCACCTAAAATATCTGCACTTAAGATTCTTGAAGTAGAATCTAGTGGATCAACTGCTGGGTAGATACCTTTTTCAGCAATTTTTCTGTTAAGTACTGTTGTAGCATCTAAGTGTGCGAATACTGAAGCAGGAGCCGGGTCAGTTAAGTCATCCGCTGGTACATAAACAGCTTGTACAGAAGTAATTGAACCTTTATTAGTTGAAGTAATTCTTTCTTGTAATTTACCCATTTCTGAAGCAAGTGTTGGTTGATAACCAACCGCTGAAGGAATTCTTCCTAATAATGCTGACATCTCAGAACCTGATTGCGCAAATCTAAAGATGTTATCAACGAACATAAGTACGTCAAGACCTTTTTCATCTCTAAAGTACTCAGCCATAGTAAGACCAGTTAAGGCAATTCTATTTCTTGCACCTGGAGGCTCACTCATTTGACCATAACATAATGCAACTTTGTCAAGTACGTTAGAGTCTTTCATTTCGTGGTAAAGGTCATTACCTTCTCTTGTTCTTTCACCAACACCAGCAAATACTGAGTAACCAGAGTGTTTGAATGCAACATTATGGATAAGCTCCATAATAATAACCGTTTTACCAACACCAGCACCACCGAATAGTCCAACTTTACCACCTTTAGAATAAGGAGCAAGTAAGTCAACTACTTTGATACCTGTTTCAAACATTTCTGTTTTAGTAGATTGCTCTTCAAATGTAGGAGCAGCTCTGTGAATTGACCATCTAGTTGTATCTTCAGGGATAGCTTCACCCTCATCAACTGGATCACCAATTACATTAAAAATTCTTCCAAGTACAGCTTCACCAACTGGAACTTGAATTGGTCCACCTTGAGCAACACACTCTTGTCCTCTTTGTAAACCTTCTGTCATATCCATAGCAATAGTTCTAACTCTGCTATCTCCAATGTGTGCAGCAACCTCAAGTACTAATCTATCTTTATTAGCATCTGCTAAAGTAACTTCGATTGCTTCATTTATTTCTGGTAAGTATCCGTCGAACTCTACGTCAACTACTGGACCCATTACCTGAATAATATTACCTTTCATACGGGCAGCTCCTTTATATTATTTTAATGATTCAACACCACTGATAATCTCTATCAGCTCTGTTGTAATTGCAGCTTGTCTAGCTTTATTATATTCTACAGTTAAAGAATTTACTCTATCTTTAGCATTATTAGTTGCAGCTTCCATAGCTTGCATTCTAGCTGAGTGTTCAGCTGCTAAAGAATCAATTAATGAGTAATACATATTGAAATCAATATATTTACCTGTTAATTCTTCTAACACTTCTTCATCATCATCTGGTTCAATTTCTAACATAGATGTTTCATTTTCAGAAACTTCAACATTATCTAAACTAATTGGTAATAGCTCTGTTACTCTAATCTCTTGAGTAAGCATGTTTAAGAATCCATTGTAAACTAATATAACTTTATCAGTTTCACCATTTTGGAAATCTTTAACAACTTCACCAATAAACTCAGCAGCTCTGTCATAATCAGGAGCAGAAGATAAGTCTGAAACTTTTTGAGTTAATTCTTCACCTTGGAAAGTAAAATAATCAACACCTTTTCTTCCAGCCACTCTAAATCTTACAGTTGCACCTTTTGATCTATACTCAGCTGCTAGTTTACTAACTGTTTTAATTGTTGCCATGTTAAAACCACCACAAAGACCTTTGTCAGCAGTTACAAAAACTAAATCTACAGTTTTTGGATTCTCAACAGGGATAAAAGCTTTATTGCTATTACCACCATCTTGAACATTGCTAACTCTGTTTGCGATCTCAGAAAGTACTTGGTTTATCTTCTTAGCATAACTTCTAGATTGTTCAGACAATTGTCTAGTTCTAGTAAGTTTTGCAGAAGATACAAGCTTCATAGCTTTAGTAGTCTTCTGAGTGTTCTTAACACTTCCAATTTTTAATTTAATCTCTTTTAAGTTAGCCATAGACTATCCTTATTTAGCATTAAAAACAGTTTTAAACTCTTCTAATGCAGCTTTTAATGCTGTTTCTGTTTCATCATCTAATTTTTTCTTAGATTTAATGTCATCTAAGATATTAGTGTATTTTTGTTCAATGAATGTGTGTAACTCTTCTTCGTATTTAACAACATCACCAACAGCAACATCATTTAAATAACCTTTAGTACCAGCATAAATAATAACAATTTGCTTTTCAATAACTAATGGTTTATTAACACCTTGTTTTAGTACTTCAACCATTCTTTGTCCAAGTTCTAACTCTTTTCTTGTTGATTCATCAAGATCAGATGCGAACTGTGCAAATGCTTCAAGCTCTCTAAATTGTGCAAGTGATAATTTTAAAGTACCAGCAACTTGCTTAGTAGCTTTAATTTGTGCAGCACCACCAACCCTTGATACTGATAAACCAACATTAATTGCAGGTCTAATACCTGAGTTAAATAGGTTAGTTTCAAGGAAAATTTGTCCATCTGTAATAGAAATAACGTTTGTTGGAATATACGCAGCAACGTCTCCTGCTTGTGTCTCAATAATTGGTAATGCAGTCATAGACCCAGCACCTAATTCGTCAGACATTTTAGCAGCTCTTTCTAATAATCTTGAGTGTAGATAGAATACATCCCCTGGGAACGCCTCTCTACCTGGAGGTCTTCTTAATAATAAAGACATTTCTCTATATGCAACCGCATGTTTTGATAAATCATCATATACGATTAATGCGTGTTTACCATTATCTCTAAAGTATTCACCAATAGTAACACCTGTATAAGGAGCTAAGAATTGTAATGCAGAAGATTCAGAAGCACCAGCATTAACAACAATTGTATAATCCATAGCACCAGACTCTTCTAGTGTTCTAACTACTGAAGCAACAGAAGATGCTTTTTGTCCGATTGCAACATAGATACAAACAACATCTTCACCTTTTTGGTTAAGAATTGTATCAATAGCAACTGTAGTTTTACCAGTTTGTCTATCTCCAATAATAAGCTCTCTTTGCCCACGTCCTATTGGAACTAGCGCATCAATTGCTTTAATACCAGTTTGTAATGGTTCATGTACAGATTTTCTAGCCATGATTCCAGGAGCTTTTTCCTCAACGAATCTTGATTCTGAAGACTCAATAGCACCTTTACCATCAATTGGATCACCAAGAGCATTTACAACTCTTCCTACCATTGCTTCACCAACTGGAGTCTCTAGAAGTTTTCCTAATCTTTTACAAGAAGAACCCTCTCTAAGACCATCACCAGATCCAAGTACAACAACACCAACTGAAGACTCTTCCAAGTTTGAAGCAAGACCTCTCTCACCATTTTCAAACTCTACAATTTCCCCAGCCATAACATTTTTAAGACCATAAACTTGAGCAATACCATCTGCAAAAGAGATGATTTTACCTGTTTCATTTACATCTACATTTAATTCAAAGTTATCAATTCTCTCTTTTATGATAGAACTAATTTCATCTGCTTGAATTTTTGCACCCATTCAATTTCTCCTTTATAAATTCTAAACTGCTTTTAAAATATGATCAATCATTTGTGATTTAAGTCTCTCTTTAGAGAACGAAATCTCAACACCAAGAGAATCAATATCTACTTTGATACCATCATAATCACAAACATTTTGTGATAGTGTCAACTTAACATCAAATTTTTGACTAAATTGTTTCTCAATTGAAGAAACATAATCATTACTTAATTCTTTGTTAGTATAAACTACACCTGTATATGTATTATTCATTTTTGCGATTTTTGATTCTAATTCAGTTACAATCTCTGGAATTAGATCTAATCTTTTATTTGTTCCTAACAGTTTAATAAAGTTTTTCAACTCATCAGAACTGCTTTCTAAAAATGAAATAACCAATTCTACTTTTTCAGTACTTTTTACTTCAGAAGAAGCAAGTATTGAATTAAACTTCTCATCACCAAAAGCTGCTGAGATAGTTTTTAAATCATTATAAATAGCAGTTGCAGATTCTACATCTCTACCATCCAATAATGCTTTTACATATCTTTTTGCTATTAAATCATTCATTACGCTACCTTCTTAAGAACAATGTTTGCTAACTCATCTTGAGTTAAAGAAACATTATCTGAACTTAATAGCTCATCAAGCACTTCAGAAACAATTTGTCTCTTTGTTTTTGATGTTTCAACTTTGATTCTTTCATCAAAAGTTTTCTCTAAGTTTGCGATTTCAGCATCTACAGCATCAGAAACTCTTTTCTTAACTGAATCTACATCAGCTTTTGCACCATCAACAATCTCTGTTGCTAAAGCTTTAGCTTCTTCAAGTTTTTTGTTAGCTTCTTCAACTTTATCTTGAGATGCTTTTAAAGAATCTTGTACTTTGTCAAGCTCAGCTTGAATAGACGCAGTTCTTCCAGCAAAATATGCTTTAATTTTATCAGCAAGTAAATACCATAAAATTCCAGCAAAGATAATAAAGTTAACGGTTCTTTGAACAATATCTGTTTCCGCACCTTCACTACTAGCAAATAACGCCATAGGAGCTAAAGCTGCTAATCCAATCAATAATAATTTTTTCAACTTCACCCTCCCCCTTAAATTGAGCTAATCTTAGCTTTTAAGCTCTCATTAAATTGAGGCATTGCAGCTACTAACGACTCTTTTAAAGCTTTTGCTTCTTCTTCTAACTCTTTAGAAAAATTAACTGATTTAGCCTCAAGCTCTTCTTTAGCACTTGCAAGTTTTGCATCAGCTACTTCTTTCGCTTCAGTATATGCTTGTTCTCTAACAGCAGCCGCTTCTTTTTTAGCTTCAGCAAGAATATGACTTGCTTCTTCTAAAATTCCATCTACATTTGCAGAGTTCGATTGAGCATCTTTTAAATCTTTTTTAATAGATTCTGCTCTATCGTCCATATGCTTTAATAGTGGTACGAATAAACAACTGTTTAGTCTAGCAACAACTAGAAGAAAGATGATTGCTGAACCAAGCAACAATACAGGACTTATGTCTAACATTCATTCCTCCATATTTTTTACAGTTTAGTTTGACTAAAACTGACTATATATTATCGAAAAGAATTATAAATTTTTATTAAAATGTATGATTTCGTAAAAGAAATTTAAAAAGTGTTACCAAAGTAGTTGGAAATTTTCTCAATGTCCTCTTGAGACCTAATTTCTATTTTAAAATAGTTCTTTTCAGCTTTAACTTTTAAATCTGATTTTTGTAGGTTTTCAATAGCTTTTTCTAAAGGTTTAAAGTCATAAACTCTTTTTGTTTTTTTAGAAACTTTTTTATCATCATTGTCTTTATTTGACTTTAATTCTCTTACTAGATTTTCTGTTTCTCTAACTGAAAGTTTTTGTCCATAAATTGAATCTGCAACTTTCTTTTGTAAATCTTCATCAAGGCCAAGCATAATTTTACCATGCCCTGCAGAGATTTTATTATTAGCAAGCATTTGTTGAACATATGATGATAATTGTAACAATCTTAAAGTATTTGTAATTGATGTTCTACTTTTGAATACTCTTTTTGCTAACTCTTCATGAGTAATAGAGTGTTCATTAATTAATTGTGCATAAGAGTAAGCTAATTCTATAATATTTAAATCATCTCTTTGGATATTTTCAATAAGTGCAAGTTCTCTTAACTTGAACTCTTCAATATCAATTATAGTTGCTTTAATTGTATCTAGATTTGCTAATTTATGGGCTCTTAGTCTTCTTTCTCCTGCAACAAGAATATATCCACCTTTACCATCTTCTCTTACAGTAACAGCTTGTAATAATCCATGTTGAACAATAGAATCACTTAACTCTCTTAATTTATCTTCATCAAATATTTTTCTTGGTTGGTTAGGGTTTGGTTTAATTAAATCAACACTTAATTCCATAATGGAATTATTATGATTTGTATTATTACTATTTGAATTGCTATATGCTGTTTCAACTTCACCTAATAATTCACCTAATCCTCTACCTAACGCCATTTGACAAATCCTAATTTAAATTTATTTAACCTGCAATTGCACGTGCAAGGTTTGTATATGCTTTTGTACCAATTGCTGCTGCATCATATAGCATAATTGGCTTTCCAAAACTTGGAGATTCTGCAAGCTTAATATTTCTTGGAATAACTACATATGAAGATTGATCTATCTTAAATAGTTTATTCTCAAAATGTTGAGCTAGGTCTGCAAAAACTTGTTTTGATAAGTTGTTTTGAGAACTATACATTGTAGGTAAAAATCCTCTTATTTGTAATTGTCTATTAATAGTTTGCTTCACTAATTTAATAGTATTTAATAATTGTGCTAAACCTTCTAACGCAAAAAATTCACACTGTATTGGAATTAATACAGAATTTGAAGCACTTAAAGTATTAATAGTAATTGGTCCTAATGCTGGTGGTGAATCAATTATAATATAATCATAATCTTTTCTGATTGGATCAATTTTTCTTTTTAATACAAGTTCTCTATCTTTTAAATTTTTATAGAACTCTTTTTCTATACCAACTAAACCTATATTTGAAGGCGCAACTTTTAAGTTTTCAATCTCAGAGTCTAAAATTATTTCATTTAACTCTTTTGTACCTAGCATAACATGATAAATGTTATATTCATAAGTATCTCTGTGAAATCCTAAAGATGTTGTTGCATTAGCTTGTGGATCAGCATCAATTAATAATACCTTTTTACCCTCTAAAGCTAAGGCTGCACTCAAATTAACCGCAGTAGTAGTCTTACCTACACCACCTTTTTGATTTGCAATTGCAATTACTTCTGTCATCTTAAACTAAAAACCCTTGTGTTATTTATTTCTATAGAACCATCACTAAACAAAATGGCATTTTCTAAAGAAATTTTTTTATTATTTATTGTAGCTTTGAATTTTCTGCTTTTTTGAAATTCTATCTTAAATTGACTAAAAATATCCTTCCAAGAGATTCTTTTTTTTAAAGAATCGAAATAAAATTCTAAACACTCTTTTTTATCAATTTCTATGTCAAGTTTTCCGAATTCATCAGATACATCTAATAGATTTAAGCCTATTCCACAATATACTAAATCTTTAGTAAGTGTTGTTATCGTTCCACCAATTTTTTTATCATTAATATAAAAATCATTTGGCCATTTTAGCCATATATTCGAACCTTTGGAAGATAATATATTTTTTAAAAGAAAAGAAAAATATATTGAGGCACTTTGAATTTCTAAATCTTTTGGCAAATCATCTTTTTTTAGAACAAAAGAAAAAAATAGATTTCCTTTTTTTCCTGTCCAAGAGTTACCTCTACTTCCTATGCCGTTTGTTTGCATCTCAGTACTTATACAAACTGGATAAGTATATCCATCTTTTTTTATAAGCTCTTTTAAATATGTATGTGTTGAGTCGATTTCATCTAAAAAAATAATTTTCATAAAACATTATAACTTATATTTTTTCAATATGGTATAAAATATAATAATTTAAAAAAAAGATTTATATAAGCTTTTTATTTAGCTTAAAACTTCCCCTATATTTAACCTTTTCCCTCTAATAAAATCTAAAGCACTTATAGCTTTTTTTGAAGGTGCTTGAATAGTTGAAATAAGAAGTTTACCCTTTTTGCATCCAACAATTACACCCTTTTCATCAAAAGAAATAATTTCGCCTTCTTTATTTATAGTACTAGTATCAAGTAATTGAATATCTTTTATTTTAAGTCCTGATTCTAAAAATATACCTGGCCAATAAGAATATGCTTTATATTTTAAAAATAGTTTTTTTGCATTTTTAAAATCAACTAAACCATACTCTTTTTTTATTTTTCTACAAAAACTAACTTCTGAATTATTCTGTTTTTTTGGACTTATTAATTCAAAATTATCTAGTGTTGTAATAGTTAATTTTGCGGCTATTATTGATAACTTATCAAAAGCCTCTTTTACTTCCATAGTATTTGTGATTTTTAAATATTGTAAGGCTAAAATATCTCCACTATCTAATCCCTCTTCCATAAGCATTGAAGTTACACCTGTAAACTCATCATCATTTAGTAATGATTCTTGAATTGGGCTAGCACCTCTATATTTTGGTAATAACGAAGCATGAAGGTTTATACATGGAGCGATATCTAAAACCTCTTTAGGCAAAATTTGCCCATAAGCTGCAACTATTATAAAATCTGGCTTTAAGTCTATGATTTGATTTTTTGCCTCTTCATTAGCTCTTAATTTTTCTGGTTGAAAAATTGGTAATTCTATAGAATTATCTATACAATATTGTTTAATATGTGGAGGTGTTATAACTTGTTTTCTTCCTACAGGTTTATCAGGTTGTGTAAAAAGTCCTATTACTTCATATTGACTGTTAAGTAACTCCTTAAAAATCTCAGTTGCATAATCTGGTGTTCCCATAAATAGAACTTTTTTACTCATTATAATCCTTTTTTATATTTTAAAGATAATAGTTATCTACTACATTAGCTCTAAATAGTGTTCCACTATTATGATTATCTTCAACTAGAAAATCCCAAGCATTTGTTAAGTCAAACCCTGAACTTAAATACATAGGAATCCCTTTTTTCATAACATAATCTGCAGCTTTTAATTTTGTAACTATCCCACCTGTAGCAAATTCTGAATTTGGAGTATGTTTCATCTCTAATTCACAATCTTCAATTTTATCCACTATATTTCTCATCTTAGCATCTTTATTCTCATGTGGATTAGAATCATATAAACCATCTACATCAGATAAAATAACTAATAAATCTGCACCAAAGAAATATGCTGCCCTTGCTGCTAATTGGTCATTATCTCCAATCAATAATTCTTGATTTGCAATTACATCATTTTCATTTAAAATTGGAATAATATCATTTTCAAGAAGAATCTCCATAACACCTCTTGCATTTTTAGAACGTTTTCTTGAATCAAAATCCTCTTCCACTAAAAGCATTTGAGCACATTTTAAATCATGTTCTCTAAATCTTTTTTTATAAAATTTCATTAATAAAGGTTGCCCAATAGCAGCCAATGCTTGTCTATTTAAGATAACTTTTCTATCAAGATTTAGTTTTGTATTACCAGCTGCAACTGCACCTGAACTTACAAGTATAACCTCATTATTTTTCTCTTTTTTTAATTTTGCAATTAAATCAACTAAATTATTAAGTCTAGTAACAGCTAATACATCATCTTCTCTTAAAACTGCACTACCTACTTTAATTACTATTCTTTTACTTTTTTCTTCCATATTATTTGTTTTGTCCTATTAAATCATATAAAGCAAACTTAATAGAGTTTGTATTTAAATGAGTTACAGAAGAGAGTGGCAAAATAAAAAATGGTTTGCTTTCATCAAATTTATTAAATGTTAAATCTTGTACATAATAAGGTAGAGTTTTATTAAAACCATAATCATTTGATTGGGCTACTTCTAAACCTAACTCACTTATGAAAGCTTTTATATCACCTTCTAAATCTTCACCATAATAAGCATCTATTTTTGTTAATGCAATGGCAAAATTTCTTCCACTTAACTCTTCTGAAAATTTCTTAACCTCTTCTTTTAATACTTTATATTGGTCAATTATTGTTCTATAGTTTGCTACATCAATCATAAACAATAAAGTTTTTGTTCTTTCAATATGTTTTAAAAACTCTATTCCTAAACCTCTTCCATCACTTGCACCATCAATTATTCCTGGAATATCAGCCATTACAAAAGAACTATATTCCCCTACTTCAACAACACCTAATTTTGGAGTTAAAGTTGTAAATTCATAATTTGCAATCTCTGGACTTGCATTTGAAGTTGTAGAGATCAAAGTTGATTTACCAACATTTGGATATCCAACTAAACCTACATCTGCTATAAGCTTTAATTCAAGCCTTAATTCTAAACTCTGTCCGGGAAGCCCCGGTTGGAAATATGTGGGTCTTTGGTTTCTTGAGTTTTTAAAGTGAGTATTACCTAATCCACCTTTTCCACCTTCTAGAAGTAACTCTTTTTGTCCCTCTTCTAACATATCAAGAATAACTTCGCCTGTTTTATTATCGATAACTTGTGTTCCTGGAGGTACAACTAAAACTAAAGACTCTGCAGACTTTCCTGTTTTATTTCTCCCTTCACCTGGTCTTCCATTATCTGCTTTTAATACAGTTCGACCTTTAAACCATGATAGCGTATCAGTGTTATTGTCTACTAATAAATAAACATCTCCACCTTTTCCACCATCTCCACCATCAGGTCCACCTTTTACAACAAACTTTTCTCTTCTAAAAGAAGCACAACCTTGTCCACCTTTTCCCGATGATACAGTAAATTTTACACTATCTACAAACACGAATTACTCCATTCTATATTAAACATTTATACTTTTAAAGTATATTATAACTCTTTTTTAAACACTATTTTTACTAATATTCTAAATTATCATAATAATCTAAATAATACTACTTAAAACAAAATTATATTTTAGTAAACAAAAAAAGGGTGTAGGCAAAAAGCACTACACCCTTTAAAGACAACTACCTTTTAGCTTATTAAGAAGCGTAAACAGATACTTTTTTTCTATCTTTGTCTTTTACTTCAAATTTAACTACACCGTCAATTAAAGCGTAAATTGTATGATCTTTTCCGATACCTACATTTTCACCACAGTGTACTTTTGTTCCTCTTTGTCTAACAATGATGTTTCCAGCTCTTACAACTTCACCACCATATTTCTTAACACCTAGTCTTTTACCAGCTGAATCTCTATTATTCTGAGTAGATCCTTGACCTTTCTTGTGAGCCATACTTTATCTCCTTAAACTTATGCAGCGATTTTAGTAATTCTAACTTTAGTGAAGCTTCTTCTGAAACCTCTTTTTAATTTAGAATCTTTTCTTCTTCTTTTTTTGTAAATGATAACTTTTCTATCTCTATTTACACCAGTTCCATCTAATACTACCTCAGCTTCAACTTTAGCAGTAGAAACAGCATCACCAGTTTTTAGCTCACCATCATTGATAGCTAAAACGTCAGTAATTTCTAATGTTTCTTTAGCAGCTTTTCCAGTATAGTCAATGTCAAGGATATCACCCTCAGAAACTTTATACTGTTTACCACCACACTTAATAATTGCGTACATATTCCAATCCTCTAATTTATCAATCTTTTAATAACTATTACATTTAACGGGACGGAATAATAGCCAACATTAGTTTAAACTTTCTTTAAGCGAAACTATATTTTTATTTTTATCTAAAATCTATTGGTAAAGCTACTGCATCCATTACAACCAATGAATTCATCGGTAATTCCTTTGCTGCAACAGTTGTCCTAGCTGGTTTATGATCTCCAAATGCTTCAGCAAAAAGAACATTTACAACACCGAAATCATCCATATTTTCTAAATGTACGTTAACTTTTATAACTTTATCCATTGCACTTTGAGAATCTTCTAGTAAAATTTTTAAATTTTCTAAAACTTGTCTTGTTTGTTTTTTAATATCTCTTTCTACAAGTTTACCATCTGCTGTTAATGGTATTTGTGCTGACGTATAAATAAAACCATTTGCTCTAATTGCTTGAGAGTATGGTCCAATAGCTTCTGGTAAATTTTTACTTTCTAATAATTCCATTTTTTCCCTTTTGTTCATTACATAGAAAAAAATTTTACAAAAATTATTATAAATTATAACTTACTAATTTACCTTGTTTTAATTGATATATGTTATCTTTAATTTTTCTAAGAAGATTTGCCTTTTCTCTGAAAGCTAATGTTTGATTATATTGTACGGTTCTTAATTCATTTGTATAAAACTTTAAAAGTAAGACTAACAATTCATCTTTTAATCTTGCATCATCATATATTTCTAGTTTTTCATTTAGTAATATACCCATAAGTCTATTATCTTTATTATCTGATAATAAAATTTCAAACTCATTTCTATGAAATTCAAACATTGATGCATCTATAATATCTAAAACAGAATCTAACCTATCTGGTTTTTCTAAAATTGATTTTATAATACAAAGTTCGCCTATATCAATTTTAGTTAAGTTAGCCTCTTGTTTTCTTACATTATCAGATGAAACTTTTATAAGTGTTTCTCGTATATTTAATCTTTGGGCAATATATCTTTTATATTCATCTTGATATATCTCTCCCAATGATTTTAAATAATCATTTGCTTCAAATAGTGCTTTTTGTTTTTGGCTAGGGTTATTAATATCATATTTTGCAATTATATAATCAATTGCAAAAGGTATAAAAGGTGCTGGATTTGCAAAGATTTTATTTAACTCTTCAACTTTTCCATCTTTTACCATATCAGCAGGATCTTTACCTTCACCAAAAATTACCACACCACCTTCAAACTCACTTTGACTTAACATAACTGAAGCTTTAAATGCGGCATTTAATCCTGCTTTATCCCCATCATATGCAACAATAACTTGTGGTTCTCCCCGTCTTAGTAAAGGTAAATGATCTTTAGTAAGTGCTGTTCCAAGTGTGGCAACTGCTGTACTAAACCCAGCTTGGTGTAACATGATTACATCTAAATAACCTTCTGTTACAATGATTCTATTTCTTTTGTATATATCTTCTTTTGCTATGTTATAACCATATAAAAGTTTTGATTTATTAAAAACTTTTGTTTGGGGAGAGTTTACATATTTGGCATTGTGCCCAGTTATTGTTCTTCCACCAAATCCAACAATTTTCCCATTAATTGAATATATAGGAAAAGTGATTCTTTCTATAAATCTAGAGTATAAACCATTATGTCCAGTATCTATTAAACCTAACTCTTTTGCATCTGCCAAATTAAAATAGTTGTTTTTTAAAAAATTAATCGTATCATTAGATGAAGGGGCATAACCAATTTCAAATTTTTCGATAGAAAATTCTGAAATTCCTCTACTAAGCATATATTCTTTTGCAACTTTATTATTTACAAAAAGTTTTTGATAAAATTTATTAACCTCTTCAATAACTTTAAAATCTTGTTTCTTTTGATTGTTGTTGTTATCATATTGTAAGTTCACATTATACATAGAAGCTAACTTTTCTATAGCTTCTGGATAAGAGAGTTTCTCATACTCCATTACAAATTTTATAGAGTCTCCACCAACTCCACATCCAAAACAATGATAGATTTGCTTTTGAGGGCTAACCACAAAAGATGGTGTATCTTCACCATGGAAAGGGCAACATGCCTTAAAATTTGCACCACTCTTTTTTAGTTCGAGAAATTGAGAAACAACATCAACGACATCAAGGTGGTTTTTAAGATTTTCAATAGAGTCTTTTGTTATCATTTGGGGATTATACCAAATATATACAGAAACTATCACTTAAATTATAAGATTTTTATTTTCTATCTATTTAATTTATGTTATATTATCTTCTTAAAATAAAATAGATAAGGTTTTAGTTGGATAGTTTAGTCTTAGAGTACAGAGATCCTTTATTTGGTATTATTGTTTTTTTTACTCTTATTTTTATTATTTCATTTCTTACATATTCATTCTCTTTATATAAAGAGAAGAAGGCACGAAAAGATTATAGAAAACTATTAAGAAGATTTGAAATAGGAAAATTAAAAGAGGAAGACTATGTTCATTTATATAAAACATACAACCTGCCTTTTGATTCAATTATTCTATTAGCTTCAACATTTGTACACAAAGGAAATTATACTAAAGCAATTTCTGTTTATCTAACACTTTTAGAGCATGTAACAGATAGAGTAAAAAAAGAGGAACTTCTTGAACTTTTAGGAAGTACTTATTTTAAAAGTGGATTTATGCAAAGAGCTAAAGAGATATTTTTAAGAATATTAAAATTCTCTCCAAGAAACATAAATGCTTTAAATTATCTTTTAATTATAAATGAAAAACTAAAAGATTATCAAAGTGCACAAGAGACCATTGAGTGTTTAGAAGAAGTTGGTGTAGATATTAAAAAAGATAAAATCTATATTGATACATTAACTATTATAAACAATCCAATTGAATCTTTTGAGAAAAAAAGTGAAAAACTTTACGAAATCTTTAAAGAAAATCCAGATATTCAAAGACTTATTGTACAGTTTTATTTACAATACAATAAAAAGTTTTTCTGGGAACATTTAAATGAATTTGATTTTAAAAAACTTATTGATTTGATGTGGTACCTAAATTTTGATGACCTTGATTTTGATAAGATTGCACAAAATAAAATTTTAAATGAACTATACAATGCAAAAGGTTATTTAAAAACTATCAAACATAGTGATGATTTTGTATTTGATATTTTAATCGCATTAAATAATCATGAACATAAGATTCCTGCTACTATAGATTTTGAATTTATGTGTAGTTCTTGTAAACAAATACATCCAATATTTGATTCAAGATGTCCACACTGCCACTCTATTTTAACATTAAATGTAAAACATAATTTAGTAAAGAGTTTAAATGAAACAAATCAATCTCTACAGTGATGGTTCATCTTTAGGAAATCCTGGTCCTGGTGGCTGGGGAACAATATTAGAATACAATGGTAAAGAAAAAGAGCTTTGTGGTGGTCAATTAGATACTACTAATAATCAAATGGAATTAAAAGGTGTAATTGAAGGACTGAAAGCTTTAAAAGAACCTTGCAGTGTTCAAATTATTTCTGATTCAAGTTATGTTGTAAAAGGGATAAATGAATGGCTAGCAGGTTGGGTTAGAAATAATTGGAGAAATGCTTCAAAAAAACCTGTAAAAAATGTTGAGCTTTGGCAAGAGTATTTAGAGGTTTCAAAACCACATAAAATCTATGCAAAGTGGGTTAAAGGTCATGCAGGGCATGAACATAATGAAAGATGTGATATACTTGCGCGTACATTCGCAGAAAAATTAAAAGAGGAATAAAAAATGACGGACTATTCAAAGTTAGAAAAGTGTTTGGCTTATCAGTTTAAAAACAAAGATCTGATAATCGAAGCACTTACACATAAAAGTTATAAGAAACCTTATAACAATGAGAGATTGGAATTTTTAGGTGATGCTGTTCTTAACTTAATTGTTGGAGAGTATCTTTTTAAAAAATTTCCAAGTTCAAATGAGGGTGATTTATCTAAAATCAGAGCTAGTTTAGTAAATGAAACTGGATTTACTAAACTTGCAAATGAGATAAAATTAGGTGAATATATCTTTATTTCAAATGCAGAAGAGAGAAACAAAGGTAGAAGCAAAGCTTCTATTCTATCAGATGCATTTGAAGCTATTATGGGTGCTATATATTTAGAATCAGGATTAGAAGTTTTAAAACCAATTATTTTAAAACTATTAGAAGACTCATACGATAAAATCAATTTAGATGTATTATTTAGTGATTATAAAACTGCTTTACAAGAGATAACACAAGCTGAGTTTGGAACAATTCCTGAGTATAAAATTGAGGGTTCATATGGACCTGACCATAAAAAAGAGTTTGAAGTATCAATTTGGATTGATGGGAAAACTTATGGTAAAGCTATAGGAAAAAGTAAAAAACTTGCTCAACAAGCAGTTGCAAAAATCGCTATTGATAAATTAAAAGGACAAAATTAATGAATAGCTTTGGAGAAAAATTTAGATTTACTACTTTTGGGGAAAGCCATGGAAAAGCATTAGGTTGCATTGTTGATGGTGTCCCAGCTGGAATAAAAATAGATGAATCATTTATCCAAGAAGAGATGGACAGAAGAAAACCTGGTAAAAATGCCTATGCAACAGCTAGAAGCGAAGGTGACAGAGTTGAAATATTAAGTGGAGTTTTTGAAGGACAAACAACAGGAACACCAATATCTATGGTGATATTTAATGAAAATCAAAAAAGTAAAGATTATACAAATGTAAAAGATCTATTTAGACCAGGGCATGCTGATTTTACTTATTTTCATAAATATGGAATTAGAGATTATAGAGGTGGAGGAAGAAGTAGTGCAAGAGAAACAGCAGCAAGAGTAGCAGCTGGAGCTATTGCTAAACTTTTATTAAAAGAGTTAGATATAAAAGTTCAAAGTGGAATTTGTGAAATAGATGGAATAAAAGGAAGCAAAACTGATTTTGATTTTGCAAAAAACTCTGAAATCTTTTCACTTGATAAAGATAAAGAAGATTTCCAAAAAGAAGCTATTTTAAATGCTAAAAAAGAGCATAACTCTGTTGGTGGAGTTGCCCTTGTAAATGTACAAAACTGCCCTATTGGACTTGGAGAACCACTATATTTTAAACTTGATTCACAAATTGCAAATGCAATGATGGGAATTAATGCGGTAAAAGGTGTAGAGATTGGTGATGGGTTTGAAAGTTCAAATAAAAAAGGTCTTGAAAACAATGATGAGATAAGAGCTAATGGTTTTAAATCAAATCATAGTGGAGGAATCCTTGGTGGTATTAGTAATGGTGAAGATATAAATGTAAAAGTATATTTTAAACCAACACCATCAATATTTTTAAAACAAGAAACAATTGATATAAATAATAATGAAGTTAATTGTGAACTAAAAGGTAGACACGACCCTTGTGTTGCTATTAGAGGTAGTATAGTTGCTGAATCTATGATGGCATTAGTTCTTGCAGATATGTTACTTCTTAATATGAGTAGCAAAGTTGAAAATATAAAAAAAGTTTACAAGTAAAATAATATTTTACTCAAATTAAAGAGTTTTTTTGTAATAATCAATTTTCCTTTACTTTGGTCAAGTTGAAAGGAAACCAGCGAAGCTTCTGCTTCGCTTTTTTATTTATATTATAAACCTAACAAGGTAAATATTTTGTATCTAGATTTCTTAATTTTTTTTCTAGCTTCTGTTTTTGAAATAATAGGCTGTTTTAGCTTTTGGGCTGTTTTTAAACTTCAAAAATCTTTTTTTTATTTAATTCCAGGATTTATCTCTTTACTACTATTCGCTTATCTACTTACAAAAGTTAATTTAGAATTTGCAGGAAGAGCATATGCAATATATGGTGGAATATATATCATATCTTCTCTACTTTGGCTTCTAATTATTGAAAAACAGAATTTTAATAAATGGGATATTATAGGCTCATTAATAATATTTATTGGTATAACAATTATTCTCTTAGGAAATCAAAAAAACTAAGAACTTTACTTTTTATTTTTATTTATCTTTAAACAAATTCAATATACCATAGGGGAGTATACTATATAAAGGAATAAAAATGGCATATTGTTGTGATGTAGAAAGAAAAAAGCTTCAAAATAGAATTAATAGAATTGCAGGACAAGTAAACTCTTTAAAGAGTAAGTTTAATGATGAATCTTTTCAACTAGATAGTGACCCATATGAAACAATAAGACAGTTAACTGCAATAAAAGGTGCAGTTAATGGGATGATTACCTCATATATTGAACACTATGCCAAGGGTCATATGATTGAAAAGCTTAGAAATGGAAATAGTATTGAAGCTGAGGCACAAGTAGATAATTTACTTGAAATAATAAAAGTATATGGAAAATAATATGGAAACTTGCAAATTTGGATTAAATGAACATAAACCTTATCTAGGTGACAGCCATGAACATCACCATCATCATGATGGAGAACATCATCAACATTCCCACGAACATGGACACTCACATGATCATAGAACAGCAGATAAAAAAGTTTTAAAATGGGCATTATCAATTACATTAATTACTATGTTTGCAGAATTTTTTTATGGTTTTTTATCAAATTCATTGGCTTTGATTTCAGATGCTATTCATATGTTTACCCACTCTTTTGCGTTAATTATTTCATTAGTAGCGATTGTAATTGCTAGCAAAAAAGCTCCCTTAGAAAAAACATTTGGATATTATAGAATAGAAGTAATAGCAGCATTTATAAATGGGATTACTATTATTTTATCTATATTTTGGATTTTGTATGAGGCAATAGAGCGTTTTTTTAATCCTCAAACTATTGATATAAAAATGGCAATGATTGTTGCAACAATTGGACTTATAGTAAATATAATTACAGGTGTAATTTTAATGCAAGGGGATAAAGAGAATATAAATCTAAAATCTGCCTTTGTACATATGCTAAGTGATGCTTTATCTTCAGTTGCTATTATTATAGGTTATGTAGTTATTCATTTTACTTCATGGTATTTTATAGATGTTATTTTAGCAATATTAGTTGCTCTCGTAATTGGAAAATGGGCAAAAGATATTTTAAAAAATTCAATCCATACTTTAATGGAAGGCTCACCTGTTGATTTAAAAGAAGTAAAAGAGTTTATAGAAAAACATGAAAAAGTAATAGAATTACACGATATTCATATTTGGGAAATAACTCAAGATATGTATAATATGACAGCCCATGTTAAAATTGATAAAAGTTCTTTTGAAAACTATGAAAATATTTTACATGAAATAAATCATGATTTAAAAGAGAAATTTAAAATAGTTCATACTACTTTTCAATTTGAATGGTAAATATAAAGAGAGAAGTTCTCTCTTTATAAGAAAAATATTATATTATGCTACTTTTACCAATTTGTCTTGTACGAAATCACTAAAAATACTTAATATTATGTCATCTTTTTTTGTATTATAAACAGATACACCACACTTAGATAACTCTTCAAGTGGTAACCTTTCTTCATCATGTGATACTAATACATCAAAGTGTTTTGATTTGCAATATTTACAAAAACCTTCTAAATCATCATAAAAAGGATTTTTTATAATATCAATACCATCGATATTTTGGCCTTTACAGTGTAATACTGTAAGATAATTTGCATGATAAAAACTATTTTCAACTTTTGAAATATAGCTTAATTTTTCTTGTGTAGGAAATACAACTTTAGTCATATTCTCTCCTTGTAGGAATTAAAAAAGGAGTTTAAAACATCAGCTTATAGTCAGGATGAGTGAAAAAAAGTAATGACTAGGGAAAAGACAATTATTTGTTATCCTAACGCAACTGATGTTTAAAAATATATTCCATTAAAGCTTATATTTATATACTATTTGTACAATAACGGGAACCAAAAAGGTTACCATGAGAGAAGATCACAAATTTTATATTGTACTAATGTATATTTAAAGTCAAACTAAATACTGCTTTGTGAACATATGACAGAATTGTATCACTTTTTTGAACATATGTCAAGTATTATTCAATTAATCTATGGTAAAATTGAAATTATTAAATAAGGTATTTATATGGCAAGAGAAAAACTACAAAGAAAGTTAGAATTAAAGCCTGTATCAAAATATTTTGGCCCTAAAGATATAAAGGCAAAACAAGATGTAATACTATTACACGAAGAGTTAGAAGCAATCCATTTAATGGACTCTTTTTGTATGTATCAAGAGGATGCTGCAAAAAAAATGAATGTTTCTAGAGCTACATTTGCAAGAATCATAAAAAGTGCTAGAAAGAAGATATCTTTAGCGCTAATTACGGGAAGTAATATAAAAGTTCATGAGATTAAAAATGAATTTCATGTTGCTGTATGCTCAAATAGTAATACAGAACTTGAATATGCTGGGCCTGAAGCAAAATATGTATGGATATTTTTTATTAAAGATTATAAGCTAAAATCTGCAAATTGTATAGCAAACCCTGCATACAATAATGAAGATGATGCTCCATGTAATGTCTTACCTGACATTTTATATGATTTTACAGTAAACTACTTTTTAATAGAAGATATTGATTATGATTTAAAAATCTCTTTAATTGCAAAAGGGATATATCCTATTTTACAAGAAGAAGTAACCCAAGAGGGTCTTGTAGGAATCTTTCAATAGAAGCTTAAAAAGCTTCTATTTTATAAGTCATATTTTAGCTCTTCTAATCTAGCTATTCTATCCTCAGTTGTAGGATGTGTTCTAAATAATGAACCAAAACTATCTTTCATTCCAGAAAAAGGATTAATTATAAACATATGTGCAGTTTGTTCTGTAGCATTATGTATAGGTTGTCCTCTTCTTGCATAATTTTCAAGTTTTGATAAGGCACTTTGCAAACCTTCAACATTTCCTGTCATTCTAGCAGCACCCTCGTCTGCCATAAACTCTCTGCTTCTACTTACAGTCATCTGAATAATTGATGCTGCTAAAGGTAATAATATAGCCATAAGAATCATCACAATTGGATTTCCACCTTGTCTATTATTCCCTCCAAACATTGCTGAAAACTGCATCATATTTGCAATCATAGCAATCGCACCTGCAAAAACTGCTGCTATTGTTCCTATTAACATATCATAATGTTTTATATGTGATAACTCATGGGCAATAACCCCTTCAAGTTCTTTTTCATTTAACATCTCATATAAACCCATTGTTACTGCAACTGCTGCATTTTCATAGTTTCTTCCTGTGGCAAATGCATTTGGTGTATGATCTGGGATCAAATAAACTTTAGGCATAGGTAAATTAGCTTTTTGTACTAATTTTTGAGTAATTCTATAAACAGGATGATGAACATCCTCAATAGGTGTTGCATTATAATGTTTTAGTACTTGTTTATCAGAATAGTAATATGCATAAAAATTCATTCCACCTGCTAATAAAAATGCTATTAGCATCCCATTTGTACCACCAAAATAAAAACCAATCGATACAAATAATACAGTCAAAAGAGTTAATAAAAATATTGTTTTAGCTTGTTCCATAAATCTCCTTTATTGACAATTTTTAGTATTTTATCATCTTTGCATTAATAGAAATTTAATAAAAATAATTATTGAATTATTGTATAAATATGTAAATTTTTTTTTACTTAAATCCTTTAGTTAAATAAAAATTGCTATAATGATTAAACTTAAAAAAATGAGGCAATATGAAAAGACTCTATTTAATAAGACATGGAAAATCTGACTGGTCAAATGAAAAACTAGATGATTTTGATAGACCTTTAAATGCAAGAGGAAAAAAGAATGCTCCATTTATGGGAGAAATTTTATATAAAAAAGATATTTTTCCAGATGTTATAATCTCTTCACCTGCATACAGAGCTAGAGATACTGCAAAAAAGATAGCAAAAAAAGTTGGTTATCATGAAAATATAATCTACAATGAATATCTTTATGGAGCATCATTAAAAACTATTTTAGATATAGTTACTTTTATTGAAGATGAATATGATGATGTTTTTTTAATTGGTCATAATCCTGGACTTAATCTTTTAGCTTTTTATCTAATTGACTTTAATGATAATCTTCCAACTTGTGGTATTTTAGAAATCACTTTTGATTGTGATTCATGGAGAGAGATCACAAAAAAGAACGCACAACTTGTATCTTATGAATACCCAAAAAAAATTTATTATAAAAAATCGTAAATATCTTTAATCTTTCAATCTTTTTTTAACTTAAATGTTTTAGAATTTAATATAAGTTTATTTTATAATGAGTAAGAAAGATGAAAGAATTATATATTGTAAGACATGCCCAAAAAGAATCTATGGCTAATTTTAGTGATGATTATGATGTTACTTTAACAAAACAAGGTAAAGAAGATGCAAAAAACCTTGGAATAAATCTAAAAAATAAAAATATAATGCCTGATTTAATAGTTTCAAGCCCCGCAATAAGAGCAAGAGATACAGCAGAAATAATTGCAAAAGAGATTGGTTTTGATAAAAGTATAATGATCAACGAAGTTATCTATCAAGCTTTTTTAAATGAATTAATTGAATCAATTACTTATACTTTTGATACAGTAAATAGTTTAATGATTATAGGACATAATCCTGCATTAACAGCATTAGCTATTACATTTACAGAATTTAAAGAGGAACTTCAAATGGCAAATGCAATAAAAATTGAATTTAATTGCAATTCTTGGACTTCAATAGATAAATCAAATGCAAATTTTATTGAGCTAATAAAGTTTTAATTACAATAATTTACCAGCTAAATTTCCACTTGCAAAAGACCATTGAAGGTTATAACCTCCACATGGTCCATCTAAATCCATTACTTCCCCACAAAAATATAAACCTTCAATTATTTTACTTTGCATAGTTTTTGGATTTATCTCTTTTAAACTAACTCCACCTCTTGTAATCATTGCTTTTTCAAAACCTACATGGTCAATTACTGTTAATGGTGTATTTACTAGTATTTTTACAAGTTTTTCTCTTACTTGCCCACTTAAATCTTTAAATTTCTTTGTACAATCTGCTTCAACAATAAGACATAACTCTTTAACAACAGAATTTGGTAATAAAAGATTTAAAGTCTCTTCAACAGATTTTTCAGGATGAGATTTTATATGTTTAAAAACATCTTCTTCATTCATCCCTTTAATCATATTTATTAATAAGGGAACTTCCCCATATTTTTCTAAAAAAGGTGTAATCTCCCTAGAAAAATCTAAAATAACTGGACCTCTTAAACCTTTTGGTGTAAAAATCAAATCCCCAATAGCTTTTAGATTTTTTGCTTTTTTTAAATCAATTTTTACAATAGCTTTTGCAATTGTGTCAGCTTTACAGTTTGCTACCCACTTCTCTTTTGTAATAACAGGAAGCATAGCAGGATAAAGTTCAGTTATTTTATGTCCTAAAGATTTAGCAAAATCAAACCCATCTCCATTTGCTCCAAGCATAGAAAAACCTAAACCACCAGTTGCAACAACAACATTAGGTGCATAAAATTTTTCAGTAGAAGTTTGCACACCTTTGATTGTTTCATTTTCACAAATTAAATCTTCTACTTTTGTATTATTTTTTACTTCAACATTTACATTATAAAGCTCATCTTCTAAAGCTTTAATAATAGTACCCGAATTATGACTTATGGGAAAAACTCTAAACCCATCAGGAATATGTGTTTCTACTCCTATATCATTTAAAAAAGATATTAACTCTTTGTAATCAAAACTATTTAGTGCATCTTGCATAAATCTGCCATTTTTGCCAAATCTATTCATAAAATCTTCATTTGAAAGTGTATTTGTAAGATTACATTTGCCACCACCAGTGGCTTTTAATTTTGGTCCTAATTTCGCTTGTTGTTCACACAATAATACTTTTTTTTCATCTCTTGCTGCAACTATTGTTGCAATCATTCCTGCTGCACCTGAGCCAACAACTATTAAATCATATTCATTTTTTTCCATGTGGTATATTATCAAAATATCTTTAACATGTAGTTTTATTAGTTAAAAAATATTTTATCTTATTTATTATACAATTCTTAAATATAGTTTAAAAGATAAAGCATGTTAATTAATTCTTATAATGTAAATATGGAATCAGCAAGTAGTTTTGTTCAAAAACATGAGTCAACAATGTGTAGTACACTTATTACTCAAAATTTAGAAGGTTCAGAAAACAATAATAATATTAAACTTTCAACTAATTCTATTAACTATACTAAGACTATAGTTTTTAATTCAGAAGAAAATATGTCTGTTGAAGATAGAATGAAAAAACTTTTAATAGAGATATTATTAAGTAAATTAAATGGCAAAGATAAAAAAATAGATCTATATCCATTTGGGAATATGGATAAAAATAAGAAATATGATTTTAATCCCCATTTTAACAATCAAAACATAAGTATTAATGCCTTTGCAGCTTCATATGAGAGTGTAGAAACTTATTATCAAAAAAGTTCTGTACATTTTTCAACTAATGCACAAATAAATACAAGCTCTGGTTCTTTTAATATAGATTTAAATCTATATTTTTCTCAAGAATTTTATGAACAACACAAAACAAAAATAGAAATAGCTGGTGTTACATTTCAAGATCCTTTAATAATAAACTTTGATGATAAAAATATTAACTCTTTTGATAATATTAGTAAAAAAATCACTTTTGAATTTGATTTAGATAATAATGGCACTAAAGAAAAGATTCCTTTATTAAAAGATGGAAGTGGTTTTCTTGCCCTAGATAAAAACAATAATGGAACCATAGATAATGGAAATGAACTTTTTGGACCTAATACTGGTTATGGTTTTAAAGAGTTAGCTAAATATGATGAAGATGGAAATAATTGGATTGATGAAGCAGATTCAATATTCAATAGCTTAAAAATCTGGGAAATAAATGAAGAAGGAGAAAATAATTTGATTACTCTTTCACAAGCTGGTGTTGGGGCTATTTATCTATCTAGTATTGCAACTGGTTTTAATTATTCAAAAGCTTATGGGGAACAAACTGCAAGTTTAAAAGAATCAAGTATTTTTTTAAAAGAAAATGGTGAAGCTGGGCTTATAACCAGTATAGATTTAGTGGTGTGAAATAGTTTAAAAAACTATTTCCCCAAACAAAATGCCCCAAACATAACATCTAACATCTCATCATTTTCATATGGTCTAGTGATATTAGAAATATATTCCAAAGCCTCTTTTATATGATATGCAAAAAACTCTAACTCTCCTGTTTCTAAAGGCATACTTGAACTTTTTATATGTTCTAAAGTATTTTCTACAGAATCTACTTGTCTTTTTGAGATTAGTGTCATATCATCACTGTGAGTATTTGAATCTAAGATTGACTCAAGTTTGTATATTAAAGGATTGATTGTTTCTTTTGTACTTAATTCAATATAATCTTCAAGATTAGTCTTATCAAAATTATTATCCAAATCAGATTTATTTAAAACTTTAATAATCTCTTTATTTGAATATTCATCAATTAAAGATAATATTTTTTCATCTTCTTTATCGCAAACTTTGCTGTTATCAAATAAAGAGATTACAATGTCAGCTTCCTCTACAGCTTTGATTGACTTTTCTATTCCTATTTGCTCAATCACATCATCAGCTTCTCTAATACCTGCTGTATCAACTATTTTGATTATATGAGTACCAATTTTTACTGATTCTTCAATTGTATCTCTAGTAGTTCCTGCAATATCAGAAATAATAGCTCTATCAAAATTTAAAAGCTTATTTAAAAGTGAAGATTTACCAACATTTGGTTTACCAATAATTGCTACTTTAAAACCTTCAATTAATCCTTCTCTTCTTTTACTAGCTTCCAAAGTATTTTCAAGTTTTACTTCAATTTTGTCTAATTTATTTTTGATTTGTTCAAAGATATCTTCAGGTAAATCCTCTTCTGCGTAATCAATATTTACCTCAGTATAAGCCAACATAAAAAGTAAATCTTCTCTAATATCATTTACGAAATCTGTCAATTCACCCTTTAGTTGTTTTGCTAAAAGTTTAACTGCATCTTCACTTCTTGCTTCAATTATCTTAGCAATTGCTTCTGCTTTTGTAAGATCAATCTTACCATTTATAAATGCTCTTTTTGAAAATTCACCAGGTTGAGCTAGTCTTGCTCCACATTTTATAGCTTCACTCATAATGATGTTTGAGATAGCAATACCACCATGGCATTGAAATTCAACAACATCTTCACCAGTAAAAGAAAAAGGATTTTTAAAATATAAAATTAAAGCTTCATCTATAATCTCATCATTTGAATTATAAATTGAGCTAAGTGTTGCAAGTCTTGGTTTTAATTCTTGTTTTTTTGAAAGTGTTTTTGCAATGTCTAGGGCTTTGTCTCCACTGATTCTTACAATAGAGATAGACCCTACACCATTTGCAGTAGCTATTGCTACAATAGTATCATCTAAAATCAATTTTTATTGCTCTTTACTTCTGTACTCATTTACAAGTACATATTTGTCTCCCCTAACATTTGTTTTAACAGCAACATATTTTTCAGGGAATTCTTCTCTTAATTTTTTAAGTGCAATATGTACTAAGATTCCATCTAAAGGTTTTGTTTTGAAAGAACCTTTTTCTTTTATTGTTTCAATAACTGGCTCTAAATATGTATGGATTGAAGCCTCTTGATTTTTTAAGAACTCTGCAACTTCAAGTCTTAACATAAGTCCATATTTTTCATTTATCCAGTTAAAAAGAATATAAGAAAGTGCTTTATATCTATAACCCTCTTTTCCTATTAATAAAGCTGAATCTTCACCTGTGAATTCGATGTATAAAGTCTCTTCATCATAAAATTCAACTTTAATATTATCAATACCATAACATGTATCTTGAAATAAAGAGATAAGACCAGAATTCACTTCTTCTAAAATATCTTGTTTATCTTTTTTTACAATAATTTTTGCAACTTCATTTTTATTGTCAGATTCATTATAAAAGTTATCAAAAATTCTTTCTTTACCTTCAACTTTAGGTACTTTATTTAATTTAGGTTCTCTTCTTTTTTCTTCTTTTCTTCTTTTTTGTTCAGCTCGTTCATCTCTTTTATGAGAATCTTCCATTCTTTTTGAGAACTCTTCAATTTTTATATCTTTTTTCTTAAATTTATGCTCTTTAGCTCTTCTATTATCTCTTCTTCTTTTTTTAGGAATAGCTGTAATTATTGCATTTTTTTTACCTATTCCTAAAAAACCTTTTGAAGCTTGTTGAACAATCTCAATATCTAATTCTGTGATTGAACAACCAAACTCGTTTGACGCTAACTCATAAACCTCTTCTAAATTTTTTCCCTCAAATTGTTTCATAATAGTCTCCTACTACTTTTTAGCAGCTCTTTGTCTTTCAAATATTTTATTAATACTATATTGTTGTGCAATTGTAAATAGGTTGTTTGTAAACCAGTAAAGAGTTAACCCTGCTGGGAACCATAAGAAGAAGAATGTAAATATAATTGGTAACATTTGGAAAATCTTCTTTTGCATCTCATCTTGCATAGTATTAGGTGTAATTTTTTGCTGAACAAACATTGATGCACCCATTAAAATTGGTAATACATAATAAGGATCCATTTCCGCTAAATCGTGAATCCATAAAATCCATTCTGCACCTTTTAATTCAATTGAATTTAATAAAACTCTATAGATAGCAAAGAATACTGGAATTTGTAAAATTAATGGTAAACAACCACCCATAGGGTTTGCACCATGTTTTTTGTATAATTCCATCATATGCATAGATTGTTTTTGTTTATCATCTTTATATTTTGCTTGAATCTCTTTCATTTTTGGTGCAAGATCTTTAAGCTTTTGCATAGAAACCATACCTTTGTATGATAAAGGATATAAAACAAGTTTAATAATAATTGTTAAAATAACAATAGTCCAACCCCAGTTTCCAATATATCCATGAAGGAATTGTAAGAATGTAAACATAGGTTTAGCAATAAAAGTAAACCACCCATATTCAATAACATCTGTTAATTCTGGATTTAAAGCTTTTAAATCATTAAAGTTTTTAGGTCCCATATATCCAGAAAAACTAATCTCTCCTAATGCATGAGCAAAGGCTTGAGGATTTTTTGAACTATCTGGCATCAATGAGATTTGAAGTGACTTTTCAAAGTTATAAATAACTGTTGCATAATATCTATCAAAGTTTGAAACAAATTTAATTCCAGTATATGATTTAACTTTGTCTAAATCTTCATCTGAAGTTAATTCCATTGTTCCATCATTTTGTTTAACATATACACCATGATCAGCATACATATCTGCTAATACATTTGGTCTGAATCCATTTGTAATAAAAAATTGCTCTTTTTGAGATGATTTTACATTTAAGTCATAGTGTCCATCAGGATAAACAGTAAATTCTTTTGTTAATACTAAACCATCAACATTTTGTGTTAAAACAAATTTTTGTGCATTTTTAGTTGCATCTACATTTGAAACAGTTGATGTATAACTTGTCTGGAAAGCTTTATTATTGATATCTGTATTAGCGAATCTAACCTCTAATGGTCTTAATTGATCAGCTTCGAAAAGCTTGATTTCGTGACCTTCACCATCTTTATATATACTATCAGTTAATGTTACTTGTGCAACTCTTCCTAATTTATCTATCTCTATAATACTTTTTGCTGTTTTAATTGTTGTTATAATATCAGCTTTACCCACTGCTTTACTTGTTAAAGCATTAATCGATTTAGACATACTTGCATCAGTTGGCGCACTTTGAACCATTGCATCAGTTGTTGAAGCTACATCAGGAGCAGCATTTTGATTTTGCTGTTTAGCTATCTCTTGTTGTTTTTGTTTTTCCTCTTGTTGAGGCTTTAATACCAAAAATTCATAAGCAATAAAAAACACAAACACGACTAACGTCATGATTAACATTCTTTTTTGCATACCATTATCTTGATTCATATTATTCATTATTACTCTTCCACTCCCGATTTTTTACTATGAGGTATCTATTGTTATCTACCGGTACTAGCCAGTATTTAACTTTTATTTTTTTGAAATTTATATTATTATGCTTTGCAACTTTTACTATTGGATAATCAAATCCACCAGGAAAAAGTTGATTACATTTTAATACGCGTGCTATTGTAAAATAAATTGCCTTAAAGAAAGTATTGTTCTCCAATTGCCAGATGGCATAATTTGAACATGAAGGATAATACCTACAACTTCCAAATGATATTATAGACAAGTATTTTTGATAAAATTTAATTAAATATTTAAATAGAGTTTTCATTTTTAAGTAATTGTAACTTTTTCATTGCGTAAGTAAAATCTCTTTCTAACTCTTTATGTGTTTTGTTAAAAAGTGCCTGTTTAGCAACAAAAATGTATTTACCTTTTTTTATTCTATTCTCATTAGATAAGCAAATTGCTCTTAATATTCTTTTAGCTTTTGCTCTTTTTACAGCATTTCCTACTTTTTTTGAAGCAACAAATGCTATATTAAGATTTTCGTTAGACGAAAAAAAAGCGACAAATGAGTGGGTATGCCACTTTTTGCCGCTTTTGTAAAGTTGATTGAAATCTTTAGAATTGTTTAGACGGTGTGTCTTGCTTAAACAGCTAATCTTTTTCTACCTTTAGCTCTTCTAGCTTTGATAACTTTTCTACCGTTCTTAGTTTTCATTCTAATTCTAAACCCATGTGTTCTTTTTCTTGGCGTGTTGTGTGGTTGATATGTTCTTTTCATAATCTTAGTTCCTCTATTCACAAATTAAGTCGCGTATTATATTTAAACAATACTTAAACTTTCTTTAGTTTAAGTATTTTATAATAATTAACTAATATTTGTTATAACCTCATCCCCTTGAATATCAAACTCAACACTAGAACCTTCTACTATTTTATCTTCTAAAATCAAGTCTGCCAATCTATCTTCAACCACCTCATATATGGCTCTTTTAAGAGGTCTTGCACCATACACTGGATCAAATCCAACTTTTGCAATATACTCTTTTGCTTTTTGTGTTAAAGAAATTTTTATATCTTTTTGTTCAACTCTTTTTTTAATATTTGCAAATAAAATATCTACAATATTTGTAATTGCATCTAATCCTAACTGCTCAAATATCACAATATCATCAAGTCTATTTAGAAATTCTGGTCTAAAATGTGTTTTTAAATCATTTAGAACCTCTTTTCTTCTTTCCTCTTTATCTGATATTTCTATAATCTTTGCACTACCTATATTTGAAGTTAAGATGATTATTGTGTTTTTAAAATCAACTGTTACACCTTTGTTATCTGTTAATCTTCCATCATCTAATACCTGTAATAATATATTAAATACATCAGGATGTGCTTTCTCTATCTCATCAAATAGTATTACACTATATGGTTTTCTTCTTACAGCTTCAGTTAACTGTCCACCCTCTTCATATCCAACATATCCAGGTGCTGCACCAACAAGTCTACTTACAGCATGTTTTTCCATATATTCACTCATATCAAATCTAATAAGAGCTTTTTCATCATCAAATAAAAATCTTGCTAATGTTTTAGCACTTTCAGTTTTACCAACCCCTGTTGGTCCTAAGAACATAAATGAACCAATAGGACGACTTTCCTCAGATAAACCTGCTTTATTTCTTTTAATTGCTCTACTAATAGCTTTTAAAGCTTCATCTTGCCCTACTACATCTTTTTTTAGTTCATCTTCAACTTTTAAAACCCTTTGTTTTTCTGAATCCATCATTTTATTAACTGGAATTCCTGTCCATCTGCTAACTATACTTGCAATTGCCTCTTCATCTACAGAGTTTCTAAGAAGAGTTCCCTCTTTTTGCATTCTGTCCCATTTCTCTTGGTTCTCTTTAATTTTATCTTCTAATGCTGGAATCTCACCATACTCAATAGAAGCTGCTTGCTCAAAGTTTGATTCTCTCTTAGCTCTCTCAGCTTTTGTTCTAAGTTCATCAATTTTTGCTTTTAAAGAACTTTCTGCATTAAATGTCTCTTTTTCTGTTTGGAATCTTACTTCTAAACTCTGTTTTTCTTCATTTAGATTTGCCAGTTCCTTCTCAATCTCTTCTAATCTATCTTTATTTTTTTTAGATTTTTCCATTTTAAGAGCTTCTTTTTCCACATTAATTGTTTGAATCTCTCTTTTTATATTAGACAATGCTGTTGGTTCCGATTCTATTTGCATCTTAAGTTCTGCTGCTGCTTCATCTATCAGGTCAATTGCTTTATCTGGTAAAAACCTATCACTAATATATCTATCACTTAGTTTTGCAGCTGCTACTAATGCTGAGTCATTAATAGTAACATTATGGTGAGTTTCTAATCTCTCTTTTATACCTCTTAAGATTTGTAAAGCTTCATTTACACTTGGCTCATCAACATTAACTGGTTGAAACCTTCTTTGCATAGCTGTATCTTTCTCAAAATATTTTCTATACTCTTTTAATGTTGTTGCACCAATAGTGTGAAGTTCACCTCTTGCAAGACTTGGTTTAAGAATATTTGCAGCATCCATAGAACCTTCACTAGCCCCTGCTCCAATAATTGTATGTATTTCATCAATAAATAAAATTATGTTTCCAGCTTTCTTTACTTCATCAATAACTGATTTTAATCTATCTTCAAATTCACCTCTATATTTTGCACCTGCGATCATTGAACTCATATCAAGTGTCACAACCCTTTTATTTAAAAGTGAAGTTGGTACATCTTTATTTACTATTCTTTGAGCCAGTCCTTCTGCTATTGCTGTTTTACCAGTACCTGGTTCTCCAAGTAAGATTGGATTGTTTTTTGTTTTTCTAATTAAGATTTGCATCATTCTATTGATTTGTTCATCTCTACCTATAACTGGGTCAAGTTCACCATCTATAGCTTTTTTATTTAAATCAATTCCATATTTATCTAAAGCTTCGAGATTTTCATCTGCGCTTGCACTATTTATTGTAGCACCTGCTCTCATAGCTTCAAGCTCTTTTTTTGCTTCATGTAGATTTATATATTTTGCAAGAACATCTTTCACGGCATTTGAATCAAAGTTTGATATAAGCCAAGTATCTACAGCTATAAATTTGTCTCCATTTTTAGCCATAAGTCCTTCAGCTTTTTGTAAACTGTCAACAAAATTTCTTGATAACTTAATATTTTCTTTTTTAAGATTTGATACAGCTGGAAGTTTAGCTGCATAAGATTTTGCTTCAAGTTCAATTGCTGCTTTATCAATATTCATTTTATTTAATAATTGATTTAATACAGAATTTGTATTTGTTAATAATGCCCATAATAAATGGATCACTTCAACTTCTTGGTTTTTATTATGTAATGCTAAAGCTACTGAAGAATCAATAGTTTCATGCATTTGGTTTGTTAGTTTTTCGAATAGTTTATTCATATTTAGCACTCCTATACTTTAATTGCTAATAGCATTATAGCAACTTGAGTGATAATTTGTCAAGTCATATTTCGTATGTATAGTTATGAGTACTTTCTCTTGGCAGTTTAATTGTAAAAGAACAACCTCTATAATTTATATTTTCATATTTAAAATTAACATTTTTTACGTATAAATTCCCTTTCATATGATCTGTAATAATCTGATGTGACATATAAAGCCCAATACCAGTACCCTGTGATTTATGTTTAGTAGTAAAATATGGATCAAATATCTTATATAAAATATTATCAGGAACTCCTCCTGCATTATCAACTATTCTAAGTTTATAACAATCATCATACAGTTCTTCTTTTATCTCTATAACTCTACATTGAATCTGATTTGATAAAAATGCATCTTTTGAATTATTAAACATATTAATAAGAACTTGCATAAATTCATTTGGATAACCTTCAACAGTAAACGCCTCTTCTAAAAAACTCTTTTTTATAATTATATTGTGATTTTTTATACTAGATTGGATAAGTTTTAAAGCCTTTTCAACCACTGTTTTTACTTCAAAAACTTCTAAACTCTTATCTGTTTGAAAAAAGTTTCTAAAATCATCAATTGTTCTTGAAAGATATAAAGCATTTTGTACAATCATATCCATTGATTCATTTAATTGTTTATCATCTAAGATACCAAACTCTTTTTCAAGTTTTACACTACTTGCACTTGTACTAATCACATTTAAAGGTTGTCTCCATTGGTGAGCAATATTACCTATCATCTCACCCATAGATGCCATTTTAGTTTGTTGATATAGTAACCTATCTTTATTTTTTAATTCTGTAATATCAATTAAAGCAGAAACTCTAACTTGTTCATTATCTAGTTCTAAGAATTTACCTTGTACTAAAGAGTGAAAGATATCTCCATCCTCTTTTATAAATTCAACCTCATAAGGAACATCAACATTTTTTTTAAAATTTTCTGCAACTAACTCTTTATAATCATCAACTATATAATCTAAAACATTTCTTCCAATTGCATCATTTTTTGATTTAAAGCCAAATAGTTTTACTGTTACATCATTTACATCAACTATTTCATAACCTTTGGATAAAATTACACACTCCATAGTTGAATTAAAAAGAGATTTAAAACTATTTAATGATTTTTCTAAACTATCCTCTCTTTTATCAATCTCTGTTTGCATCTTATAAAAGCTGTCTAATAACATATTAAATTCTTGAAAATCACTATCTTCAACTTTTGTCTCATAATCACCATTTGCAATTTTTGATGTTACTGTATAAATTTTATCAAAAGAACTAAATATCTTTTTAGAGATTTTAAAAGTCAGAAATATTCCTAAAATCATAAATAAAAAAATTAAACCTAAGTATAAAAATATAATGTTATTCAATGATTTTAAAATATTATTATAATTTTCTCTTACAACAATATTCCAATCTGTTTTTTCATTTTTAAAATATGAACCATATTGCTCTTCATTATCAAGTATTGAATAATAAATTGCTTCTTCATTTACCTCTTTTGTATTTATTAGTTTTGTAAACACTTCTGAAGAACTTGCATTAAAACGTTGTAAAACAAGTTGAATATTTGTAGGATCCATAATTAATGCACCATTTCTATCAAATACCCTAATCATATAACTATCATCTTGATTTTTAAATTTTAAGATAAAATTTGAAATCTCAGTTAGATCTATAAGTATTACACCTATTTTATTTTTAATTCTAAAACTATAGGAAATAGTTGGAGTTTCATCTAAAGAGGATAAAAAAACATTAGACCAATAATTTTTTTTATCTTTTAATTTTTTATAATACTCTTTATTTGAGTAATCAAAACCTTTATATATATTTTGTTTTTCTTTGTTTTTTATGTATATCTCTTCTAAAGTACCATTTTGATTAAGTATTAAAATTGAAGAAATATCTTTGTTTGTTTCTAAAATATTATTAAATGCTATATCTCTATTTTCCATGTCAATTTTATTTTCTATATGGCTTGATAAATACTCTATTTGATTTAATAAAGAATCGATTCTATCATTTACTTGTTTTAAAACAAGGTTTTGATTAAATTTAATCAAATCAATTTTTGTGTTATAAATATTTGAAATAGACAAAACACCAATAACTACTATAACTGAAATAATAAACAGCGCCAAACTTCGTATAATCTGCTTTTTAAAACTACTATTTTTCATTTTTTCCCGTGTTATTTTATTTTTACAAACTTATTATCTTTTACAATTGTTAAATTTTGTTTTCTATGAATATCTCCAAATTCATCAAAAGTAATAAATCCTTGCAAACTTTTAAACTCTTTTATTTCTAATAAATTCTTTTTAAAATTTTCTAAATTATCATCTTTTTTTAATATTTCAATAATAACCTTCCCCGCTTCATAACCTTGAGCTGAAAAAATTGTTGGTTCTGTTTTAAACTTTTGTTTATAATCATTCACAAACTTTAAGTAACTTGGATCTTTAGAGTTTTCATCAAAAGAATCTAAAAAAATTGTACCATTAACAGCTTTTCCACCATCTTCCAAAAATTCAGAACCTTTTGCCCATCCTGAGACAAAAATAGTTTTATTTATATCTTTTATCTTTAAATATTGTATCAATCTAGAAGAATCTAAAGAATTACCAATTATAAATAAGCCATCAATTGAATTATTTGATTTAATCTCATCTGCAATCAGACTGAAGTCTTTATTTATTTTTAATTTTTTTAAAAAAGGTTTACCACCTTTTGATAAAAATGACTTTTCAAAATTATTCATATAATTATTAACATAATTACTGTTTTTCTCATCATAAATAGCATACATATTTAAAACATTGTTTTCTAAAAAGTAATTTGATAATTCATTAAACTTCTCTTTTGTTAAGGCACCTTGAACTCTAAAGAAATTATCATCTTTTTTTGAAAATTCACCACTACTAGCGGTTGGAGAAAATAAAAATATATTGCTGTTTTTTGGTATTTCTAATAAAGAGATTTTTGTCATTGAACTTGTTGTATTTCCAACAATTAAATTAATTTTTTTATCAATAAAAGAGTTAATTATATCTTTTGCAACTTTTTCATCTTGCATATCATCTTTAATATCTACTCTAATTTTTTTACCATTAACTGTATATTCAATATCTTCAAATGCTAAAATAAGCCCATTTAAAGTTGAATGACCTAAATTTGAATATTTTCCACTTAAACCACCCACAAAGCCTATCTCAATAGTTTGGTCTTTTTTAAAAAAATATATCAATGAAAGAATAAATGTGATAATAATCACAATAATAACAAAAATCTTTCTACTCATTTCTTCTCCAGCATAAAACTTTATTATACAATTAATAAGCTATAATTTTACTACTATAATAAAATAATAAACTTTTTTGATAATAAATAGGAATAGATATGTTATGTGGAATTGATGAAGCAGGTCGTGGACCACTAGCTGGCCCTTTAGTTGTTGCAGGTGTAGTAATTATAAATAAAATTGATGAATTAGATGATTCAAAAAAGCTTACTGAAAAAAAAAGAGAAGAATTATATCCAAAAATAATTGAAAATACAAAATATCATATTGTATTTAAAAGTGCGAAAGAGATTGATGAAAAAGGGATTAGTAGCTGTTTAAAAAGTTCTATCCAAGAGATAATGGAAAACCTTGAAGCAGTTGAATATCTAATGGATGGCAATACTTCTTTTGGAATTTCAAATTTAGCTCATAAAATAAAGGCCGATGCAACAATAAAAGAAGTAAGTGCAGCTTCAATATTGGCAAAAGTTAGTAGAGATAGATATATGTATGAAATTGCACCGCAATTTAAAGATTATGACTTTGATAAACATAAAGGATATGGAACTAAAGCCCATATTGAAAAAATTAAACAATATGGGCGTTCTAGTGAACATAGAAAAACTTTTAAATTAAAAGCTTTAGGGGAAGAAAATATTGGGGTACAAAAAAGTTTATTTTAACTATTTTGATACTTCTCCTATCTTATTCTCAATAGATTCCACTTTTCCTTTTAATCTATTTTTATGACCTTTTCTAATATCAAATGTAATTGGAGCATATACTCTATTGCAATCTAATTTATCTAAAGTATCATAACACTTTTGAATTATATTTAAAGCATCTGATAATTTTTCAGTTTCTATAATAGTTGCCATAGGTGTTAATTGATAAGGAAATCCCGATTCTCTAATAACTTTTATAACTTCTGCAACATATTCACTTTTGCTTTCACCATGATCTGTAGGGAACATTGCCATTTGTAATAATACACTCATAAATTTTCCTAATATTTTTTATTTACAATTTTAAAAATTTTATCTAAAAAAATATGAATATATATAAAAGCTAAATTACTATATTTAAGAAGAGTTTTTAAAAAATATAATAAAATACATAATAAAATATATTTTCTACATTTAAACACAAGAAAATATTAAAATGCTTACAAAAAGGGATAAAATGTCTACTGAAGGAGACTACTTTATCAACAAATACTATTTGATAGACAAAGTAATAATAAATAAAAATGAAAAATTTGATTTTGATATTTATGCTAAAAATACAATTGAAGAGCGAGTATCTTTAGTTTTATGCAAAAATTACAAAATATTGAAAAATCGTGTAGATGAGCTTATTGCATATAGATATTTATATGTTCATGAAAGTGAAAAAAAATTTTATGATAAATATTTTAATGGTTTTATGAACCAAAAAGTTATACCAAATGATATGGATAAGTTTTATGAAGAAGTTGGCTTAACAATTGACAAAATGTTTAAAGACCCAGAATCTTTAGCTAATTATAGTGAAGTAAAAAATATTGTTACTAATATGGTTAAAATTATTTTAGATAAAAAATTTATGATTAATTCTTTTATTTCAATACTTGCATCAAATTATTATACCCATACACATTCATTAAATGTTAGTGTATATGCCATCTGTTTAGGAAAACATCTAGGTTTAAAAGAAAATGATATTCAAGATTTAGGAATATCTGCATTATTACATGATCTAGGCAAAAGCAAAATCAAAGTGAGTATTTTAAATAAAGTTGGAACTTTAACAGAATATGAATTTAATGAGATGAAAAAACATCCACTTTTAGGATGGTTATTAGCAAAAAGACTGGGTATTACAAATAGAAATATTTTAGCAGGAATTAGAAATCATCATGAAAAAATGGATGGAACAGGATATCCAGACAGACAAAAAGATGAAGATATTCATCTCTTTGCAAAAATAATAGGAATTTGTGATGTCTTTGATGCATTAACTACGAAAAGAGTTTATAAAGATGCAGTAAGTACATTTGAAACTTTAATTATGATGAAAAAAGAGATGTCTCAACATCTTGATCCTAGAATAGTGGATGATTTTATTAAAATATTTAAAGAAGAAAAAAGAAGAACAGCATAAAAATATTAAATTATATTTTATAAAAAAGAAAATAAGTTAAAATAGATAAGTTCTATATTTAATATATTTATTTCAAGTCATATTCATAATTTTTTTGATATTATCAAATTAAATAATTAAAAGGAGCAGTATGCATTTAGAAGTTTCACCTGAAGTTTTACTTTCACAACTAGGTTATACAAAAAGTGAATCATCATTAAAACAAGCGGAAACAATGATTAAACAAACTAAGGATTTTGAAAAATTTTCAAAACATGTAATTAGTTTAAATGACAATTTAAAAAAGATGAACGCGTATGTTGGATTATCTAACTCATCAGAATATTTAAAAATCAAATGTGATGAGAATGATGCAGATGAAATTTTAGAAGAATTCCACAATGAAGTAAAGCATTGGGCGGAAAAATATAATGTAAATGTACAAAAACTTGATAAAAAAGAAGTTTATTATATCTTAGGAACAAAAGAATAAGTTACGTTTTAGTAACTTATTCAAACTACTTTAAACTTTTTCTTAAAAAATCTTTCTATAAGTGTGACAATAAGGCACTTTTCCAGTTTTCTTATAATAATCTTGATGATACTCTTCAGCTTCATAAAATTTAACAACTTCATATAAAGATGTTGCAACTTTATAACCTTTCTCTTCTAATTGATCAACTAATTCAAGTGCAGCTCGCTTTTGTTTCTCATCTAAATAAAATATTGCAGATAGATATTGGTTTCCAATATCTGGACCTTGTCCATTTGTTTGAGTAAAATCATGTATTTCAAAAAAATGTTGTGCTAACTCTTTAAATGAAACTACACATTCATCAAATTCAATTCTAACAGCTTCTAAATGTCCAGTCATACCAGTGCACACAGCTTGATAAGTTGGGTTATCAAAATGTCCACCCATATATCCAGAAACAGCAGAGTGAACACCTCTAAAATTTTCAAAATGATGCTCTACACCCCAAAAACATCCTGCTGCAAAATATGCAAAAGCGTGCTCCTCACAACATTTTTCTTTATCTTCAAATTTTAAAGATATAGAGTTTACACAATGTCTTGTATTTTTAGGAGTAAAACCTTCACCTTCAAAAACATGACCTAAATGTGCTCCACAATTTGCACATACAATTTCTACTCTTCTTCCATCTTTATCAGGAACTCTTTTTACTGAACCTTTAATTTCATCATCAAAACTAGGCCAGCCACATCCAGAGCTAAACTTATCTTCTGATACATATAACGCAGAGTTACATTTCTTACAAAGATAAGTTCCTTCTTCATAAAAATCATTATATTTTCCAGAGAAAGGTCTTTCAGTACCTTTATTATCTATAACGTAAGATTCTTCAGGAGATAATTCATTATATTTCATATTTTCCTCAAAATTGTTTATTTTTGCAAATTCTATCAAAACAAAACAAGTTAAGAATTAATTTAATATATAATTTTTTGTTTTAATTGTTTTTAAAACTTTCTAAATAGCTTTAAAAGTTTGTTCTACAATCACTTCATCTTCATAAAGAATTTTTCCTACAAATATATCTCCAACTTTATATTCACCAACACCGCTAGGAGTACCACTCATCAAGATATCTCCATCTTCGAAAGTTAAAAAGCTATTTGCCTCTTTTATAATCTCATCTGGTTTATTAATCATCAAAGAGTAATCCCCTTTTTGTTTTAACTGAGAGTTTATATATAACTCAATTGATAGTTTTGTAATATCTTTATTAAAAGGTATAAATTTTGAAAAAACTGCTGAGTTATCAAAAGCTTTTGCTCTTTCCCAAGGTAAACCTTTCTTTTTAAGTTTTGATTGTATATCTCTTAAAGTCAAATCTAAACCAAATCCCACAGCACTTATTTTGTTTTCTTCAATCATAAAAGATATCTCTGCTTCATAATGACAGCTTTCATGACCTTTTGGAAATATAAGATTATTAGAAACTGAAGAATTAGGCTTTATAAAAAAAACCATTTCATCTGGAGTTTCATTGTTTAATTCTTTTATGTGTTCAGTGTAGTTTCTCCCTATACAAACTACTTTTGAAGGATATATGTGTTTATTGTCTATTGTTATGTATTGCATAAAAACCCTTTGTTCCTAAATTTTTAAAGTATTATAACCAAAGGATTTTAAAAGATATATAGTTAGATTTTTTTTAATAAATCATTTATTATAACAGCTGTTAATCCCCAAATTATATCACCTTCATAATCATATACCCATACTTTATGCTTTCTATGTCCCCAAGGTTTATGATAAGCTTCAGGAAGACCTAACTCTTCAACTGGAAAATGGATAACTTTTTCTCCATTTTCATCAAAAGTATAGGGATGAACCTCATATTTTAGAGTGTATTCAACTGCTGGATTTTCTTTAAAAAATTTAATTGGTATCAGAAGTGTTTTTTCAACTTCATTTTTATCAATTTTCATTTTCTTTAAAGCTTTTTTCTTAACTCTTGCAACAAAAGGTTCAACAACAGCTCCTATTGGTGCAACATATGTATCTAATTGACCAAATATTTTTATATCTTTTTTTTCAATACCTAATTCCTCTTTGATCTCTCTAAGAGCTGTATGTTTAAATGATTTGTCAATCTCTTCATATCCACCACCAGGAAAACATATATCTCCCCCTTGTCTTATATGTTTTGCTCTTTTTTGAAATAAAATATAATACTCTTTATCTATTTTAATAATAGGTATTATAACTGCTGAATTAAAATATTTATCCCTTGCCATAACACTAGGATTTTTAGGTAAATTATTAATTAATTTTTTAAACTCTTTTTTCTTCATTTCTAACTCTATTTTTTTAACTTAATTAAAAAAGATGCACCTTTATGTAATTTATCTTTATATGTATATTCTTTATTATGAACTTCTATTGAACCATGCATATGCTTATCAATAATTTGTTTACACATATATAAACCGATACCTGTTCCTTGATATTGATGTTTTGTAGTAAAATATGGTTCAAAAATTTTATCAATAATCTCTTCATCTATACCACCAGCACTATCTTTTATCTCAATAACAACCTCATCTTTTTTACTTTTAACATCTATAAAAATATACATTTCTGAACAATTTTCTTCTTTGAATGCATCTTTTGAATTATTTACTATATTAATAATTATTTGAATAAATTCACCTTGGAAACTATTCAAACTAACATCATCAATATTCTTTATAACTTCAATTTTTTTATTGTTTATATTGTAATTAAAGATATTAAGTGTTTTATCTATTGCGTCTTCTATTTTAAATATTTGTTTTTGTTTATTTGGTTTGAAAAAATGCATAAAATCATCTATCGTTGTTGACAAATGATTTGTAGTATCAATAATTTTAACTAAAGTTTCATCTAATAATTTCTCATCAATTTTTCCTTCAATCTCTTTTTTAACTTTTAGTCCACTAGCTCCAGTTGAGATTACAGATAATGGTTGTCTCCATTGATGGGCAATATTTTGTATCATCTCACCCATTGCTGCAAACTTTGATTGTTTTGTTAAAAGAGTATCTTTTTTAAGGTTTTCATTTACCTCTTTTTTTACTCTTTCTTCTAGTTCAAGATTTATTTGCTGTAACTCTTTTGTTTTTTCATCAACTTTATCTTGTAATGTGTTATTCATCTTTCTTAGAAGTATTTGTTTATAAATAAAAAATGCCAGAATAAATATAAATCCTACAAATACTTTCCAAAGTAAATCATAATCAAACTCTTTTTTATACTCAATTGTTAGCCATTTTTGAAGTATCTTATCTTTTTCCTCTTCAGATATTGATTCAACTGCTTTATTTAAAATTTTATACATAATTAAATCATCTTTTCTAACGGCAATTGATAAAGGAACTGATTGATTTAGTTTTGCTGATATTTTTAGCTTATTAAACTCATTTTCTTGAATTTTATCCCATGAAGTTAAGATTAAATCAATATGTCCATAAAGCTCACCTTTTTTAATCTTTTTTATGCTCTCTTCAATACTATTAACATCAACAAAATTATGCTCAGGATATTTTTCTTTTAATGTTTTATTAAAAGAATAATATTTATATATTCCTATTTTTTTATCTTTTAGAACAGATATGTCATCAATAAAATTTCTATTATCTTTTGTAACTAAAACCAGTGATACGTCAATAATAGGTTTAGTAAAATTTGCAAAACCTCTTCTTTCAGGTATATTTTCAGCAGAAGCCAATATATTACATCTTCCACTTTTAAAATAATCTAGTGATTCTTTAAAATTTTTAGTTTCAACAAGATTAAATTTTAATGTAGTTTTTTCCTCAATTATCTTCATATAATCAGCAACAAATCCTGAAAATTCATGGTTTTGCACAAAACTATAAGGTTTAACATTTGGAATAATACACATATTTATTGATCTATTTTTATCAACATAGCTATTCTCTTCTTTATTTAAAAATATTTCTGAACCAGGTTTTAAAACTAACTTTTTAATATCTATTTGATTATTAATCAATCCCATTACATTGTAAAGGTCGTATATTCTTTGGATTTTTTCTAATCTTATTTCTCCTAATTTATTTGCATCAGAAAATGCCATACTTTTTAAAACATCACCTTCATATTCAATTGCATCTAGTGATAAATTTTGCTCATTGTATTTATTATAAATTAATTGAGAGGCTTCTTTTATATTTGAAAAAGCATAATTCCAACCTTTTAATGCTGCTTCTTTAAAAGCCATTACTGTTTTCAAATCATTATTTATCAAATCTTCATTTGTAATTAAAAAATCACTATACATATTAAAGCCATAATCACTTGGGGCAAAAACGTTATATGATATATTCATATTATTTAAATCAAATGGTGTTTTAGATAAATATGCTGAAATCACATCTGTATTACCATTAACTAAATCCATAATATCGTGAGTATGTTCTAAAAAGTTTAGTTTTTTAAAATCTAGATTTTTTGATAGAAGCATTGCTTTAATTGAAACTTCACTTGCATCATCTATTGTTGTCATTATTTTTTTATTTGAAAAATCCTCAATATTATTAATTGCAGAATTTTTTAAAGATAATAATACTAATGGAGATTCTTGAAATAATGCATATAAAGCTACAATTTTTTTGTCTGCAACTCTGTCTAATATTAAAGTTTCCCTTGCAACGGCAAAATCTGCTTTTTTTGAATCTACCTCATCTACTGCATTTATTCCAAAATTAAAAGGTTTTATTGTTACATCTAAACCGTTATCTTCAAAGAAACCTTTTTCTTTTGCTACATAATAACCTGCAAATTGAAATTGATTAAACCACGAAAGTTGTAATGTAACCTTTTTTAGTTGGTTTGCATTTAAACTTGTTATTAACAATGAAATAAAAACTATAATATATTTAATTTTATACATATTTATCTTTAATATTAAAATCTTAGTTATATTAGCTAAAGGTTTATAAAATAAAATTTAGCTTTTTATACTACTAATTGCCTCAATCATTGTCTTTACTACTTTTCTAAGCTCATCTTCACTTATGATATATGCAACAATTGAATAAATAAGTTTTCCAAAAGGTCTAATCCAAACACCATTTTGAACACAATAATCTTGAATATACTGAGCATGGGAATTATCTTTTAACTCTATTACTCCAATTACTCCTATATTTCGTACACTTTTTACAAGCTCTAAATCTTTTGCTTTGTCTAACTCTTCACTAAAGATTTTTTCTATATTATCTACTTTTAATTTCCAATTCATCTGTGTAAGTAGATTTATACTCTCTATTGCAACACTGCAAGCAAGTGGATTTCCCATAAATGTAGGTCCATGCATCAAAGCACCAAGTTTTGAATTTGAAATAGTTTCACTAATATTTTTTGAGGTAATCATAGCTGCCATTGTCATATAACCACCAGTTAAACCTTTTCCAACAGTCATAATATCTGGTTTAACATCAGCCCACTCACAAGCAAACATTTTACCTGTATGACCAAAGCCTGTTGCTATCTCATCTGCTATCATTAGAAGTCCATACTTATCACATAGCTCTCTAACTTTTTTTACATATAAAGGATTATATATCCTCATGCCACCTGCACCTTGCACAACTGGCTCAATTATAATCCCTGCACACTCTTCATGATGTTTTGAAACACACTCTTCCAAAGCTTTAATAGATTCACTACAATCACTATCAAAGCCCAACTCAGGAGCTTTAGTAAATATATGTTGTGGTAAATAAGAGCCATATATTGAGTGCATAGAATTTTCTGGGTCACAAACACTCATTGCAGCTAAAGTATCACCATGATAGGCATGTTCTAAAGCTATAAATTTATATCTTTTTTTTCCTAAGGCTTCTTGATATTGTATTGCTGTTTTAAGAGCAACCTCAACAGATACTGAACCTGAATCACATAAAAAAACACTATTTAATCCAGTAAGTTCACACAATTGTTTTGAAACCATTGCTGCTTTTTCATGACTTAAACCACCAAACATAATATGTGGCATAATATCTGCTTGTTTTTTTAAAGCATCATTTAGTTTTTTATTATTATATCCATGAATTGCACTCCACCACGAACTCATACCATCAATTAATTCACTTCCATCATCTAAAAATATTTTTGTTTTATCAGTTTTTACTACAGGTAAGATAGAAGTTTTAGAAGGTAGTGAGTTATATGGATGCCATACATGCTCTTTATCAATCTCTTGCCAATTCATATAAATCCTTCATATATATTACTAATATTTTAACTAAAAAGTGATGTCTTAACACTTATATAGCATTTTTATGAATTATGTTTATATTATCAACTTTTAGATGATGTACAAACTCTCTTAAAATCAATAGTTTTGAATAAAATTTAGCAGATATATCTTTTTGAGATAAAGATGGAACTCTTCCTTGTGAAACTTCTGCATATTGACCAAATAGATACTCAAGCTCATCTGTTTTCAAAACAATCTTTGACTTTTTGTCTTTTCCAGATAAAACAGCTATATCTACAACAAAATCATTTTTACAACTTATTTCAAAATCTTTAGGTAAAAGTGGCACAAGTTTTTCTATTTCATCTTCAGTATAATTTATTGCATATTCAATTTCACTTGGAGTTGGAGGAGTATTTTTTAAATACTTATCTTCTAATAAACTATAACCAACTGGAATTTTAATACTCTTATCATCAAAATTAAATATAGAATCATATTTGTCTATATTCATTAATATATTATTTGTTTTCTCTTTATACATAAATATATTTTACCCTAAAAACACTGTTTGTTTCATATTGTTATGGTTACAAATTGGCTACATACAAATCAAGTTATATAAAGAGATTCTTTGCCATTATTCCTTAAATTTATTTTTGGAGAATACAAATGTCATTTATTCCTGTATCTATACAACTTTTAAACGCAATAAAATCAAATAATGCAATTGAAGTTGAAGAGTTGATTTTAAATTCAGATTCAAGAAGAGAGTTAATAACTGAACATATCTCATATCATGGTAAAGATTTTTTAATAAACCTTTTACCTCAATTTAGAAGTAAAGGTTTAGTTACAAATATCAAATTATTGTTAAATATAGAAGATTAGGATTATACTTTTCTATTTTGATATTTTGACCAATCAGGCATCTCATGAACATAGCCTTCAAATAAAGGTGAAGAGATAATAAAATCAGCTGTTTGTCTATTTGTAGCAATTGGTATTCTATAAGTATCACATATACGTCTAAGTGCTGTAATATCTGGTTCATGGGGTTGTTGAGCCATTGGATCAACAAAAAAGAACAAAATATCTAATCTTGCTTCAGCAATCATTGCTCCAATTTGTTGGTCTCCACCTAAAGGTCCTGATTTTAAGCAGTGAACTCCAAACCCTTTTTCTTGTAATAGTTTTCCAGTAGTTCCTGTGGCATATATCACATGTTTATGTAAGGTACCTTTGTTAAATAAAGCCCATTCTATTATGTCTTGTTTTAAATTATCATGTGCAACTAATGCAATATTCATTTTTTAACCTTATTTTTTATTTGGTATATTTTAATACCCTTTATCTCTATCTATTATATTATAAGGTATTAAATTTTCCCTTACTCTTTTATAGTTTTCAACAATTTGTTTTGAAACTGAATTTGAATCAGTTAGAGATGCACTATGTGGAGTAACAATAATATTAGGGTGAAACCAAAGCTTGTTCTCTTTTGGTAAAGGTTCTTTTTCAAATACATCTAAAATAGCTCCACTTAAGTGTTTTGAATCTAAAACCTCTAATAAATCCTCTTCTACTAAGTGAGAACCTCTACCTACATTTATAACATAAGCATTTTTATTTAACTTATAAAACAAGTCTTTATTTAAAACCCCTTTTGTATCTTCTGTCAGAGGTAATAGATTTATTAAAATATCAACTCCATTTAAAAACCCATCAAGATTTGTAAAAGTTTCTATGGATTCTATTTGTTTTTTAGAGTTTGAAAACCCTTTTACAGTAAATCCAAAACTGTTAAATCTTTTTGAGATTTCTCCTCCTAATTGCCCTAATCCCATAAAACCAATTGTATAGTCTTCAATTGAGTTTAATTCTAATTGTTCCCATTTAGATTCTTTTTGTTGTGCTATATATTTATAATGATTTGTAAGTATATTTAATACACTACACAATAAATACTCCCACATAGAAGACACAAGTTTATCATCTACAACTTTTGTAATATATACATTTTTAGAGATAGTATTGTTACTTAATATATGGTCAACCCCTGCTCCCATAGATGCAATACATTTTAAGTTTTTAAATTCTGTAAAATCTATATCAAGCTTTGACCAAACCAAAGCAAAGGTAATCTTATCTTTATCTTTTACTTCAGGATATACTTCAATTTCAATATCTGTATTGAGTTTTTTTAGATTATCAATCCAAGTCTCAATCCCTTTTTCTTTGGTAACTATCATCATTCCCATATTTTAAACCTTTTAAATAATTCAATAAATAAACTATCTTATTAAATTTTCTTTTGCAACCTCGACTAACTCATCACCTTTACCATTTATTATAGCTCTTAACATATAAATACCAAACCCTTTTGCAGCATCAAAAGTGATTTTTGGAGGCATTGTTAATTCTTGTTTTGCAGTTGTAACATCAAGTAGTGCTGCACCATCATACTCTAAAAACTCTTTAACTGTGTCTTCTAAATCTTCAGGTTCTTCAACTCTAAAACCTTTTATACCAACTGCTTTTGCTATTGATGAGAAATCAGGATTTGTTAATTCTGTATTCTCATATAAAAAACCACCAGCTTTCATCTCGATTGCTACAAAACCTAATGAGTTGTTATCATATATTACAATTTTTGCTTTTACTTTATGTTGTATCAATGTTAACAAATCTCCCATTAACATTGAGAATCCACCATCACCACACAAGGCAATAACCTCTTTTTGAGGTGAGTTTACTTTTGCACCAATAGCTTGTGGAAGTGCATTTGCCATAGAACCATGGTTAAAAGAACCAATAAGTTTTCTTTTTCCATTCATATTTAAATATCTTGCAGCCCACACAGTTGGAGTACCTACATCACAAGTAAATATAGCATCATCACTTGCATATTTATCTATAACTTTTGTTAAATATTGAGGATGGATTAATCCAGTTTTACTATTTCCACTTGCTAGTTTATCAAACTTCTCTACAGTATTTTTATAATGACTTAATGCACTATCTAAAAACTTTCTATTCTCTTTTTGTTTTATCTTTGGTAATAAAGCTTTAATACTAGATTTAATATCACCAATAAGTCCTCGGTCAACTTGCATATGTCTTCCTAGAGATTCTGGTTTTAAATCTATTTGTATGATTTGTGCATCTTTAGGATAAAAAGCTTTATAAGGGAAAGATGAACCTAAAACCAATAATAAATCAGAGTTTTCCATTGCATAATATCCTGATTCGTAACCAATAAGTCCAGTCATCCCTACACTATTTGGGTTTTCCCACTCAATATACTCTTTTCCACCCAAGGCATGAACAACTGGTGCATTTAATAGTTTGGCTAACTCTACAACTTCATCGTGTGAATCTTTGCACCCTGCTCCACATAAGAAAGTAATTTTTTCATTTTCATTTAATAGTTTAGCCACCTCTTTTATATCTTCATTGTTTGGAATAACGTTTGGGAAGCTAGGTTTATTCCATAAAAGTTTTGAACCTTCAGGCATAGGTTTTAGCATAATATCACCAGGAATAACAATAACACTAACACCATTTTTTAATATAGCTTGTCTTATTGCCGTTTCTAAAATATATGGCATCTGTTCAGGGTTTGAAACTAACTCACAAAAGACACTACACTCTTTAAATAAATCTTGGGGATGTGTTTCTTGAAAATATCCACTTCCTATCTCACTAGAGGGGATATGTGAAGCTATTGCTAATACAGGTACACCTTTTCTTTGGCAATCATATAAACCATTTATCAAGTGCATATTTCCAGGACCACAAGAACCAGCACAAACAGATATCTCACCGCTAACTTTTGCATCTGCACCAGCTGCAAAGGCAGCAGTTTCTTCGTGTCTTGTACCAATCCACTTTATCTCATCTAGTTTTTCTAAACTATCACTAAATCCATTTAAAGAATCTCCAGTGATTCCCCAGATTCTTTTTATACCCATTTTCGCTAAAAGTTTTGCAAAATAAGTTGCTATATTGTCATTCATAATAAATCCTTCAAATAATAATTGTTGACATATGACCATTATAATATTTTTTATTTTAGTGAAAGTAAATAATTATTTATAATAATGTAATTAAATTAAATAACTTTGTTTTTTACCATAAGGCTGTGATGATGGAATTTAAAGGGTTTAAGAAAAGTAAGAGAAAAAGGCACTAATAAAAATATTAGTACCTTTTTATTAAATAATATTAAAGTAATATTCCTGCTAATACATAAACAATAGCAATAGTTACAACACCTTGTAATAAAGTTGCTGTTGTGTAAGCTTTATATGCTGTAGCAACATCCATTTGACTAAATCTAGAAACAACCCAGAAGAAACTGTCATTTGCATGACTTACAGTCATAGCACCAGCTCCAATAGCCATAACTGTTAAGATTTTACCAATCTCACTATCTAATCCTAAACTTGCAAGAAGTGGATAGATAATAGTTGAAGTAACAACAAGTGCAGTTGTAGATGAACCTTGAGCTGATTTTAAAGCAGCTGCAATAATAAATGGAACCAAAATACCTAAACTTAGTGTTTGTAAAGTCTCACCAAGATATGTACCAATTCCACTTGCTTTTAATACAGCACCTAAAGCACCACCTGCACCTGTAATAATTAAAATTTCACCAGCATTTTTGATACCTTCTCCAATCCAACCTGATAATCTTTCTTCATCAAATTTTGGTAAAAGCATTGAAGCAAATAGTAAACCTATAAATAATGCATTTGTAGGGTTTCCTAAGAAGATAAATAGTTTATAAAGGAAACTCTCATTTGCATCTGCAAATACAAGTTTTACAATACTTGCTAAAGCCATTAATAAAATAGGAATAAAAATAGGAGCAAAAGATTTGAATGCACTTGGAAGCTCACCATACTTCTCAATAACTTCACTATCTTTTTCTAAGTCTACTAAAGAGTCTTCACCACTTTTATAAATTTTACCAGATCTTAATGCCCAAAAATAACCTGCCAACATTGTAATGATTGAAATAAAGAAACCGAAAATGATAACAAGCCCTAAGTTATCAACCATCAAGTTTCCAGCAGCTGCAATCGGTCCTGGTGTTGGTGGAACTAAAGTATGTGTTGCAAAAAGTCCTGTTGCCAAAGCAACACTCATTGCTACACCTGAAACTTTTAGTTGTTTTACCATTGATCTTTTTAATGCATTTAAGATAACAAAACCACTATCACAAAATACAGGAATAGATACAATATATCCAATAACTGACATTGCTAAAACTGGTCTTTTCTTACCTACAATTTTAAGAATAACATTTGCCATTTTTATTGCTGCACCACTTTTTTCAAGTATTACACCAATGATAGTACCAAGTACAATTACTATACCAATATAAGCTAGGATTCCACCAAAGCCTTTTGTTAATGTAGTTGCTATTTCAGTATAGCCCATACCAACACTAATAGCTATCCCATATGCTGCAATAAGTAATGCAATAAAAGGGTGTAACTTCAACTTGCTAGTTGCAAGTACGATAAATACTATTGCCACTAAAAGAATAAGTACCAACATGAAAACTCCTTTTGTAATTTAGAAAGTCTTAATAAAAACTTAAAACTTTAAACTAATTAGAAAAAAGTATATCATAAAGCTTACAAAAATGTAAATGGATTTTTTGTATTTTTTTAAAAAATAATTTTAGATGATATTTGCTAGTAATTCATCTCGGGCAATTGTTACTTTAATAAACTCTTCATGGCTTCCCCCAACATCAGGATGAGTATATTTTGCAACCTTTCTAAAAGCCTCTTTAATTTGGCTTTCATCAAGTTTATCTTCTAAGGGTAAAGATAAAAGAGTACGATACTCTATATCAATATTTATATGTAAAGATTGTCTTTTTTTATTATAGTTTTTTATCTCTTCATAAAATCTATTTTGGCTTTGTTGTTGTTTTATGAAAGATTCTTTTTGTAGCTTAATCCTCTCTTTATGCCAAAAATTTTGTGTCATAACCATACAAGCTTCGAAATATATCTTTCCTTTATTATAAAGTTCGTTTAGACAAAAGGGTCCTACCATCTCATATGGTGTATCTAAATATGCTATTTTATTTTCTTTGTCTACTTCTCCAATAGTTACGAAATCTTTTAGATTTAATTTGCTGTTATATATAATAAAAGTTTCGTATAAATAACTTTCTTTTTCCATGGATTAGGATACTTTCTTTTTTGTTTTTATTTTTGTGTTAATTTTTTTATATGCAAGAAGTGTACTTATAAATTTTAGGAGTTGGACACTCCTTGGTATTTTGTACTCACGAGGTGAGTACGCTTTCATACTTTTTTGTTGAAAAAAGTATGGCAAAAAGCAACCAGACCGGTTGTTGAAGGCAGAAGCTTATATAATATATTATCTATATTCTCTAAAATCTATTATATAAGCTTCTGCCTTCAAAACTTCGTAGGGTGATTTCTTTGCTACTTTCTTTTTCACAAAAGAAAGTTGTTAAAATATATAAATTACATAAATAGTTTTTGTGTATTTAACAGTTTTAAAATACAATCATAAATTTCAATTATTTTGCAATACTTTTTTTATTATTGGAGCTACAGTTTCAAAAGTTATATTATGCTCTTTACAATACTTAGAGTCCAACCAACTACTAAGTTCTTTTTGTCCTTTACTTGCATTACAACTACAACAACATAAAGCAATATTTTCTCTTGTAATTATCTTTGCATCATTTATAATATGTTCCCAACTTGCAATAGTTTTCTTCTAAACTTTTGAAGATGTAAATTCAACACCACAATAAACACACTTTTATCTCTTTGTCGTACTTCATATTCCAAGCACTTTGGGATATTCCAATTATTTGCCACTATTGTAACTCTTTTAATCTATAAAATTTTAATAAATAATTATATAACCATTCTCTTTCTATTTCTGTTGCATCATATGCTAATTCTATTCGCTCTTTACCCTTATCTAAAGTTAATCTATTTCCATTACTTGTTTCTCTTAATAAAATGGACTTTATATCTAACTCATTAAATTCTATTTGTTTTCTTTTAAAAAATAAAGTTCTATAATTTTCTTTTTGATTTAGTATATTAAATGAAAATTTTAAAGGAGGGATACCACTATCAAATGTTAATGATGGGTAATTTAAAAATATTTGTTCTGGTACAGTTTTTCTAAAAATTCTAAATATCATATATCCTGCAAATATTCCACCTATAGTCCATCCACCAAGCCAAAAAAATAAAAAAGTTTCTGCTTTTCCAAGCATTATTTGATTTATAGCACTTAAAAATCCCATAAACCAGCCACCCAACCAAAATAAAATAAAAATACCAATTAAATATTTTAAAATACTATTATTTTCATAAGGTATTACAATTACGTTATTACCATATAATTTTTCTATTTTTATTTTACTATCAACAGGTATATTTATATTCATATCAATCCAATTTTTTAATTAAAAAAATTATAATACAAAAACATTAAAAAATAAATAATATTATCAATAATTAAAAATTAATTTTATGAGTAAGATTTCAAAATGAATCAATGCGGAGAAAACTTTTTTCGTAGGAGCTTACTGTTGTAAGTGACTAGAAAAAAGTTTTCTCTAACACAGAGTTATGAAGGAAGATTGCTTAGAAAATCAATCTTTAGTGTAAAAAGTGTCTTTTCCCAGAGAAATATAAAGCCATACCAAATTCATTTGCAGCCTCAATAATCTCATCATCTCTAATAGAACCACCTGGTTCAATAACACACTTAACACCTGCGGCTTCCGCTGCATCAATAGAATCTCTAAATGGGAAGAATGCTTCTGAAGCTAAAACTGAACCAGTTACATCTAGTCCTAAATCATCTGCTTTTCTAAGTGCTGCTTTAGCTGCGTCAACTCTTGAAGTCATACCCATACCAACAGCTACCATTGCTGAGTTTTTAACATAAACAACACAGTTTGATTTTGTCAAACTTGCTACTTTATATGCGATTTCCATATCTTTTACTTCTTGTTCTGTTGCTGCTCTTTTTGATTTAAGTTCTGAGTTTTTTACCTCATCATCTTCAACTTTGTCAGCATCTTGATAAACAAATCCACCATCAACTATTTTGAAATTAAATGCATCGTTTGCCATTTCAAGTTTTGCAGTACCTTGTTTGAATAGTTTGATTCTTTTCTTTTTATTTAACTCTTCTTCAGCTTCTGCTGTAAAGTCAGCTGCAAATACAACTTCTAAGAAGATTTCGTTCATTTTTACTGCTAAGTCTAAATCAACTACACCATTAACTGCTACAACTCCACCAAATGCAGAGATTGGGTCACATTTAAGTGCTTCTGTATAAGATTCTAAAAGTGTATCTTTGATAGCAAAACCACAAGGGTTTCCGTGTTTTACGATACAAACTGCATTGTCATCACCAAATGCTGATGCAATTTTTGCAGCTCCAGAGATATCACCCATATTGTTAAATGATGCTTCACCTTTTAAAGTGATGAATTTATTTGATAAGTGTTTATCAAACTCATATAATGCACCTTTTTGGTGTGGGTTTTCTCCATATCTTGTATCAAATACTTTCTCACCAACGATAAATTGTTTAGCTCCCATACCGTTGTTGAATCTTTTGTTCATATAGTTTGCAATCATAGAGTCATAAGCTGCTGTATGCTCATAAGCTTTGATCATCATATCTCTTCTGAACTCTTGAGTATTTGTTCCATTTTTTAGGTTGTTTAATACTACATCATAATCAGCAACATCAGTTACAATGATAACTGAATCATGGTTTTTAGCTGCAGATCTAACCATAGCTGGACCACCAATATCAATGTTCTCGATAATCTCTTCAAAGTCATCTGTTTTTTCAATAGTTGCTTTGAATGGGTATAGATTAACACATACTAAATCAATACCTTCTACACCTAACTCTTTTGCTTGGTCTAAGTGTGATTGTTTATCACGTCTGTGTAAAATACCACCATGAATATATGGGTTAAGAGTTTTTACTCTACCTTCAAAACATTCTGGAAATTTTGTTACCTCATTTGCTTCAATTACAGCTATACCTGCATCTTTTAACTTGTTGTAAGTTCCACCAGTTGAAATTATTTCATAACCTAAGGCAACAAGCTCTTTAGCAAAATTCTCTACACCGCTTTTATCACTAACACTAATTAATGCTCTCAAAGTAAATCCTCTACAATCTAATTTTTTTGGGATTATACTAAAATATTGATTAGTATTCTCTTGTTCAAAAAATTGTCTATTTTATATATAAGAAATCTATTATTTCTGTACAGTTTGTATGTTACTATATAAAAATTATTTTTGGAATTTAAGAATGAGTGACATTAATTTATTATGGATTTTAATCAGTTCATTTTTAGTTTTTCTTATGCAATTTGGTTTCTCTTTAATTGAAACAGGAACTGTAAGAACTAAAAATACCATCAATGTTGCCATGAAAAACTTAATAGATACTATTTTTAGTATTGTAGTTTTTTGGCTAATCGGATTCGGTCTTATGTTTGGTACAGATTCTTTTGGTCTAATTGGAACTGACAAATTCTTAATAGATGGAAGTAACTTAGAATTAAATGCAATTTTCTTTTTCCAAGCTATGTTTGCAGCAACTGCTATAACTATTATTTCAGGGGCAGTAGCAGAAAGAATCAAGTTTAACGGTTATATTGTTGTAGCTATTTTAGTTACTGCTTTTATTTATCCTATTGTTGGTCACTGGGCATGGAATGAAAATGGTTGGCTAGCTCAATTAGGTTTTGTAGATTTTGCTGGTTCTACTGTTGTTCACTCACTTGGAGCTTGGGTTGGTCTTGCGGGAACTATTGTTTTAGGTCCAAGACTTGGTAAATTTAAAAATGGAAAAGTAAAATATTTTGCACCTTCAAATCATAACTTTATAGTGTTTGGTGTATTTATGTTATTTTTTGCTTGGTTTGGTTTCAACGCAGGAAGTCTTTTAGCTTTTGAGTTTCAAGTTACTTCTATATTAATGAATACTCTAATCTCAGCTGTAATGGGTGGTATTGGAGCTTGGTTTATATCTTTGGTATTTAAAGAAAAACTTGAAGTTGAGATTTTAAGTTTTGGTATTATAGCTGGGCTAGTTGGTATTACAGCTGGATGTAACTCATTAAACCTTTACGAATCAGCTTTTGTAGGTTTTATATCAACTTTTGTAATGCACTTTTCAGACCAATTTTTAACAAAAAAATTAAAAATTGATGATCCTTTAAGTGCTGTTAGTATCCATGGATTTGCAGGAGCATGGGGAACAATTGCAGTTGGTATTTTTGCAATACCAGCTGATGGTATGTCAAGACTTGATTTTATTACAATTCAAACTATTGGTGTACTTAGCGCTTTTATTTTCTCTTTTGTTTTAGGGTTAGCACTTTTTTTACTTCTTTATAAATTAAATCTTTTAAGAGTTAGAAAGAAACATGAAGTTTTAGGTTTAAATACAAGTGAACATAATGCAAGACTTCCTTGGGTTGAAACTATTGAGAGTATTATAGGTATTATGAAAACTGGAAATGTTCAAAAGAAAGTTTATGAAGAGAGAGATACAGAAGTTGGTATTGTAGCAAGATTTTTTAATATCTTGTTAGAAAACTTAAGAGAACAAAACAGCAAACTAAGTAGTAGCAATAAAAACCTTCATAAAAAAGCTTTTTTTGATACCTTAACCAAAGTATTAAATAGAGCTGGTTTATTTGAAAGAATAAATAAAAACTTTTCATCTAAAGAGTATTGTGTAGCAATAATAGATATTGATAAATTTAAATCAATAAACGACACCTATGGGCATGATATTGGAGATTCTGTATTAAAAGAGTTAGCAGCTTTAATCTCAAGTAAAGTTAGAACAGACGATTTATTTGCTAGATGGGGAGGTGAAGAGTTTGTATTAATTTTAGATACAAACAATATAGCAATAGCTCAATCTATTTCTGAGAAGATTAGAAAAGAGGTGGAAAACTTCAATTTTACAAAAGTAAAAAAAATTACTATTTCTATGGGAGTTAGCAGCTTTAGAAACAAAGAACAAGAGTTTGATGATGTATTAAAAAATGCTGATAAAGCTTTATATGAAGCCAAAGAATCTGGAAGAAACAGAGTTCATGTATTTTAAAAGAGGTTAAAAACCTCTTTTATCTTCTAGATAGATATATACCTACAGCTTGTAGCTTTTTACCTTTTAAATTTCCACATAATTGATTTTTTTCAACATAAGCTTTAGCTTTTGCAGTTGAATCAAAAGTCATATCTGTTTTTTTACACATTTTAGCATAAATTTTTTCACCCATTTTTTCCATTTTTACTTGTTTTGCTGCAATCATAGCTTTCTCTTTTTCTAAACCCTTTGCAACTATTGCATAGATTTCATCAAATGATTTAAGCTCTCCACCATTTTCTTTTTGAAAAGCTTGGGCATCAGCTTTATTTTCAAAAGCATATTTACTAGTCATTGTCATAGTTCCAGGCTTAGAACTTCCTAAAACATAAAAAGCATCTTTTACACTAATAAATTTTAATGATTTATTATCTACAACACTCATATCTGTTAGTTTTGCACCATTTAATTCAATATCTTCAACCATACAATGGATTGAACAATATTGTTTGTGAGTATCCCCTGCTTTTGCTGCATGGTTTGTTTTATAAAACATTGGTAAAGTCATACCACATATTGGACAGTAACTTTTTTCGTCACCCTTTTGTACTAATGTAGCTTTTTGAGCAGGTACAGCTTGGTATGCCATTTTTGGTTTTTTTATATCACTTGCATTTAATGTTATGCAAATAGCAAGTATAGAAAATAAAAACATAGCTATTTTTTTCATATTCTTCCCTTATTTTAATTTAGAAGAATATTATAATTAAAGAGTTAAATTAATGTTAATTTTTTATTTTAGATTAACTAAAAATTAACACTTACTTGTTAATATTTAAACTTAAAATAAAGGACATTAATGAAAAAAATACTCTTACTTTTATTATTTATATCTTTCTACTTATATGCAAATCCACTTATAGTTAAAGAAACAAATGATGTAAAATATTTCCAAAGTGGTGATGAAAAATATTGGTGCCCTATTTCAGGTTTTAGTTTAAAAGAAAACTATAAAACCTCTTTTATATCAACTTTAAATAATGGAAGAAAAAGACAATATGCTTCTTTAACTTTTCTTGTAAAAGACAATGAAGAGTATGGAATTGATTTGAACAATGTACAAGTTATAGATTGGGCTTCTGAAAAATATATTGATGCAACAAAAGCTTATTTCGTAATTGGAAGTGAGGTTAAACCTTTATTGGCAAGTAAGAGTAAAATAGCTTTTAAATCTAAAGAAAATGCAAAAGATTTTATAAAACAATATGGTGGAAAAATTATTAGTTTTAATGAAGCCGTAAAATTAAGTCAAAAAGCACTGAAAGATGATTATAAAAAACAAAAAACAATAAATATAAAAAAGATATACCCAAAGGGTAAAAAAATATTTGAAAAAAGATGCTCACAAGATATAGACCCTACTGATTACTTGGAAATAAATGAATTAAAAGCAGATATAACAAACAATAATCTATGTAAAAAATTAAAAGAATCACAACTTCAAACTGTGGCAATGTACTTATGGGATGTGAAAAGATTTGGAGATTTAGATTCTATAAAAAATAGAGTTGTAGTAGAAGAGGATGAGAAGTGTCCAGTATGTGGAATGTTTGTAGCCAAATATCCAAGATGGGCAGCACAAATAATCTATTCACATGGAAATCATGAACATAAATTTTCTTTTGATGGGGTGAAAGATTTGATGAAGTTTTATTTTGACCCAAAAAGATGGATTAGCTCAAATAATCATATGGTAAATAAAGATAATATTAAACAAATTCTTGTAACAGATTATTATACACAAGAAGCAATTGATGGTGCAAAAGCTTATTATGTAATTGGTTCAGATGTTTATGGTCCAATGGGACACGAACTAATACCTTTTGAGAAACTTGAAGATGCCAAAACCTTTAAAACTGACCATAGTGGTAAAATGATAATTGAATTTGATAAACTAAAAGAAGAGGAAATATATAAACTAGATGAATAAAAAAACTCTTTATCTATTTTCTACACTTTGTTTACTGCTTCTTTTTACTTTTGTGGAAGTTGCATATTTATCTGTAAATAAAACTTTAAATAACAAAGATATTAAAGATAAAAATAGCTTAGTTTCTATTTTAGAACTTCCTGATTTAGCAATTTCAACAGAAGCTATGTATATACGGCATAGGACATTAAGTGATACTTTTAATATATTAAAAGAGGATCCACAGTTAAAAGAGTATTTCCCTACTACATTTGTTTATTCATACTCACATATTTTAAAAAATACACCTTCAAAGATTTTAAATGAAAAATAAAATAAATATCTATCTTATAGAATATGCTATCAACTCTATTCTTAGACAAAAATTTAAAAACATATTCATACTTTTTGTTTTTACCTTTTTAACTGCTTTATTATGTTCAGTTTTTTTTATTTCAAATTCAATTAAATATGAACTAAACACAACACTAAAATCTCTACCTCAAATAACTGTACAAAAGATAAAAGCAGGAAGACATTACGATATAGATGCTGATGCAATAGATGAGATTTTAAATATAGCAGGGGTTTCAGATGCAGTTGCTAGAGTTTGGGGATACTACTATTTTGAAAATGCTGGCGTAAATTTTTCAGTAATTGGAATAGATGAATTTGAAAACCAATATAAAAACTCTTTAAACAAACTTGTTAAAGATGTCGATTTTTCACAGCTTCAAGAAAACTCTTCTATGATTATAGGAAAGGGCGTAGAAAAAATACTAAGTGATAACTACTATGAAGAGTATTTTAATTTTATAAAACCTGATGGGAAATTTAAAAAAGTTAATATTGCAGGAGTTTTTCAAGACAATCTAGAGTTAGAATCAAATGACACAATAGTTTTACCAAAAGAGTTGGCTTTAGAAATATTTGGAATGCCTGAAAATAAAGCTACAGATATAGTTGTAAAAGTTGCCAACCCTGAAGAGATATTTACTATTGCATCTAAAATAAAACTACTTTTTCCAGATACTAGAGTAATAACCAATAAAGAGTTAGAGATAAGTTATCAAAACATCTTTGACTACAAAGGTGGATTGTTTTTAGCGCTATTTATTGTCTCAATTTTTACTTTTTTTATAATTATTTATGACAAAGCTAGTGGTCTTACCTCTGAAGAGAAAAAAGAGATTGGGGTATTAAAAGCAATTGGCTGGAAAGTGGAAGATGTTTTAAAAGAGAAGTTTTATGAAAGCTTTATTATCTCTTTTATGGCATATGTATTGGGTATATTTATTGCTTTTGGATTTGTATATATACTAAATGCTCCTTTACTAAAAGAGATTTTTACAGGTTATTCTCAACTTAAAACCTCTTTTGAGTTACCTTTTGTATTAGATTTCAATACTTTATTTTTAGTATTTTTCCTAAGTGTTCCAATATATATTGCAGCTACAATTGTTCCTTCTTGGAGAAGTGCAACTATAGAAACAGATAAAGTGATAAGATAATGATTGAATTAAAAAATATTACAAAAGATTTTGAGATAAACAAAAACAATATAGTTCGAGCAGTAAAAAATATAAATCTCTCAATAAAACAAGGTGAATTAGTTGTTTTAAAAGGTGCAAGTGGAAGTGGTAAAAGTACTATTCTTTCACTGATTGCTTCTTTGTCAAAACCAACCTCAGGTGAAGTAATTGTTGATGAGAAGAGAGTTTCTAAGCTACCTGATAGTTTTGCATCAATGTATAGAAGAGAAGATATAGGTTTTATTTTTCAAAAATATAATCTAATCCCAACTTTAAGTGTAAAAGAGAATATCTTACTTCCTTTAATTCCACAAAATCCAAGCGAAGAAGAGGCCTCAGAACTTTTAGAAAAAGTTATGAAAAGATTTAAAATCGAGCATAAAAAAGATGCAATAGTTAAAAACCTATCAGGTGGAGAGCAACAAAGAGTTGCAATAGCTAGAAGTCAAATAAATAATCCAAAAATCATAATAGCTGATGAACCAACAGCTAACTTAGATAAAGAGTTATCTGAACACTTTATCTCAATTTTAAAAGAGTTAAAAAGTGATGATAAAACAATAATAGTAGCTACTCATGACCCACTTTTTTTTGAATTAGATTTTGTAAATAGAGTTATAGAGCTTGCAAATGGAGAGATTATAAAGTGATATTATCCCCTGAAGTTTTAACTATAATTATTCTAAATTCTATATTTTTACTATTTGGAACAGTAAGTTTTCTTTTAAGTATAAAGATATTTTTTAATTGGGATATAGATTCAAGCTCAAAAAAACAATATCAACTAGAAACACAAAGCTTTTTAACAGCGACAATTATCAAATATATACTATTTGTTAAAATATTGCTTTTTATATTTTTTATTTTTACCCTTGATAAAATTTCTAACGTACTTACAGGAGCTATGTGCGCAGCAGGAGTTGTAGATGCTACTAGTTATGGTATATATCTTCTTTTATTTAAACTAATCAATATCTATTTCTTTGGATTTTGGTTAGTTATCCATAATTTTGATTTAAAAACTACAAATCTTAAATATACTAAATTAAAATTTGGTTTTTATCTTTTTATCTATTTTTTACTCTTATTTGAAATAGTTTTAGAAATCACAATGTTTAGTTCGATTGATGTAGATAAATTAGTTAGCTGTTGTGGTACTTTATATTCAAATAGTGAAGGTTCATATTTATCTTCTGTATTCTTTGAATATGGAAACCTTATACTTATAGGCTTTTATCTATGCTTTGTATTTTTATTAATCTTTTATTTATTAAAAAATGATTACTTCTATATCATTTTCAATTTAATTTTTCTAATTTTGGCAATAATTAGTTTGATACTGTTTTTTGGAACCTATATATATGAACTTCCAACACACCATTGCCCTTTTTGTATGTTACAAAAAGAGTATCATTATGTTGGGTATTTACTTTATGCTTTATTGTTTTTAGGAACTTTTTTTGGTTTTATTATTGGGATTATCAATCTTGTTTTAAAAACACAAATTGATACAAAAAAATATTACAAATACTCAATAATTTTCCTTTCTTTATATTTAATAGTTGTAAGTGCATATCCTGCAATTTATTATCTCAAAAATGGCGTTTTTTTATAATTTTTCAATTTTTTTATAAAAAACAGCCCTTTTTGAAAAAATAAAATGCAAAAAAGTTAATTTTTTTTCTTAAAATTTAGTCCTAAAAAAGCCACTTTTTGATGGAGTAAAAGCAGCTTAAGTTTATTTTCAGTTTATTTCTTTTTTTTTGATTTATAATTCCGAAGTAGAATAAGGAACATACCTTAAAATGTTTCAGAGAAAACCTATATAAGCATTTGGCCGTGCATTAAAATGTTTTCAATTATGTTGTACATAAGTACATTAAATCATACTTTTTTTAGGAGAGTATTTAAATGTTAAAAAAATTAATTCTTCCATTATTTATTGTTTGTTCTTTAATGCAAGCAGAAGAGACACAAACTATTGAAGATAAATATGCTGCGTGCGAAAAAGCATACGATGAATGTCTAGTTATTTGTGAAGAAACTACTTCAAATGTTGAAGAGTGTGTTGCAACTTGTGATGAAAAACTTTATAACTGCAACTCAAAAGTTGAAGAAGAAGAAAGTAAACAACCAGTAGAATAAGTTAATACCTTATTCTACATATTAATTTTCGAGGAAAGAGATGAAATTTAAAAAATTGTCTGTTAAAAAATCTTCTGAATTGATTGAAAATATTGATGGATTTACAGACTTTTTAGACACATTAAAACAACTTATAAGAGTTCCATCTGTAATAGGATATGAACACTCTTTTTTTCTATATTTAAAAAGAGAATTAGATGAATTAGGTATTGATACATATTATTATGATGGACTTTTAGTTGCACAAGGTAAACAACCAACAAATGGAATATTAAGTGCACACATAGATAGACATGGTTTAGTTTGTACAGGTCCTAGTGAGTTTCAGTTTGCAGCATTTCAAACAAAAAATAGAATTGACTTAAAAGGGAACTCTGTATCTGAACAAACATATCAACAAATCTCATCAAGATTTCTAAATCAGCCTGTTCAAGCCTATGAGCCTTGGTCAGGAAGTTATTTAGGGATAGGTAAGATTAGTAAAGTTTATATGAATGAGAAAATCAATAACTTAATGTTTAAAATTGATAATCTTGAACACCTTTTACCAGGTACACCAATTGCATTTGTTGATAAATTAGAGATTAGTGATGAACTTATTTCAGCACAATTAGATAACGTTTTATCAGCAGCAATTATCATATATCTTTATCAACATGGATTTCAAGGTACAGCTTTTTTTACTGCGCAAGAAGAAGCAGGAAGAAGTTGGAGATTCGTATTAGATTGGTTTAGAAAAAATGATGTTAGCACATCTGAACTATTAGTATTGGATACAAGTCCATATAATACTAGAGAAGAAGCTTCTTTACAGGAGATTGTATTAAGAAATAGAGATGCAAATGCAAGGTTTAGGTCACCTTTATTGAAAATTCTTAAGAATTTTTGCCATAAAAACAATATTAATTTTTCTTGTAAAGATACTTATATACAAGAAAAGAATAAAATATTGTATGAAAATGAAAAGCCTTTATTATCATTAGGTAGTACAGAGCTTGGAAGAATCATAAAGGAATCTAAAGGTAAGATTCAAGGTACAACATTACAAATACCAACTACAGGTTATCATACTGTGGAGGAAACAGCTTCAATAAAGTCTGTTAAATCAATGTTGTATATGTTAAAAAGTTTATATATAGAAGAAAGAAGTGATGAAAAAAATTAGTAATAAAGATTTAGTTAAAAAATATTATGAAGAGTTGTGGAATAAACAAAATAAAGAATTGATTGATGTACTTTTTGATGATGAGATAACATTTAGAGGTTCACTAAACATTGAAACAAAAGGTAAAAAAGAGTTTGAAAATTATATGACTAATATCTTAACTGGTATTCCAAATTTATACCATGGTATTGAAACTATAATTGAAGAGAATGGAATAGTTGCAGTAAGAGCAGTATATAATGGTACCCACAGAGGTAAAATATTTGATTTCGAACCAACAAATAAAAGAATAAAATATAATGGTGCATCATTCTTTAGATTTAATGAAGATAAAATAACTGATGTATGGGTTTTAGGAGACTTGGCTACACTAAAAGACCAGCTAAGTCCAAAAATTTAAATTTTTTTAGCTTTTTTTCAAAAATTTTATTTTAAAAAATTGAAAAATATATTTTTATTTTTAGCTGTAAGTACCTAAATTAAGGGCTTTAAAGCGTATAAATAAATTTTAAGATTTATTTTAGGAAAAATATTTTTATTTTGTTTTATAATTTTAATACAAAATAAGAGGTTTCCTGAAAACTTGTAAGCATTTGGCCGTGCATAATATATAGTTTTCAGGAGTATGTTGTACTCATTTGAAGAGTACATTTATACTAACAGATTAAACTTAGTACAGAGTTAAAAGAAGTATAAATGTTAAAACTTTTTTAACATCAAAACTTTCCCAAAAACTACTAATGTTTATTGTCTTATTTATAGGAGTAAGATATGGCATCTTATTATGATGAGATGTTAAATAAATATAAAGTTGAAGACCCTATTAACAAACTTGTTTATGAAATTACAACTTTTATAAAAAATCGACGTGATTTCAATGGGGCTATAAATTTGATTTTAAGTAATAACTTAAAATTACAAGATGTTGTTTCTAGGACAGCTAGACTTACATTAGACGATGTTGTTAAATTAGCAGATTTGTTAATTTTAAAAAAATAGATTTTGTAAATTAGGAAAAGGGAAATGGAATCTATTATATATGAATTAAGAGCAAATGATATAAAAGAAGAAGATATCGACTATATCATGAAAAGAGTTAAAAATAGAATTTCTGAAGAAAATATTGATTCAGAACTTCAAAAGTTAGGTTATCCAAAAGTTTTCACTGTGGATTATGATGATTATGATTATAGTGAATATGATGATGTTTATGACGATGATTATGACAATTCTCATGGATATAAACAAGGTTATGACGATGAGTTATAATAGTGCTGAAGAGCTAAATTTAAATGAACAGATTCATCAAATAATTTATCTAATAAAAAATAGAAACGATTATACTAATGCTGCTAGAATTATGATAGAAAATAGTTTATCAATAGAGACTCTAAAAAGTAGAACTTTAAAGATTACACAAATGGAGTTTGCAAAACTTGCAGATTCGATTATAGAGAGTCGAGGTTAAACCTCAACTCTTCTTATAAATCTTGTTCAATAACTTGTTTAAATTTGTTAAAATAGATATCTTTTGCTTTATCTAACTCAACATATACTTCATTAACAGAGATTTTTCCTCCACCAACTAAACCAAGTTTAGTAAAGGCAATTTTTCTATTATCACAAAGTCTTTCAAAAGCATCACAGTTTTCAGGAGTTACTTCAACAATTGCTCTACTTAATGTTTCAGAGAAAATATCTTTTTCATTTTCTAAAGATATATTAGCTTCAACACCTTTGTTTCCAACAACAGCCATTTTTGCTAATGCAATAGCTAAACCACCAACATTAACATCCTTAGCAGCTTTTAGTAGCCCTTGTTTATTTGCTTCAATTACACTATTCCAAAGATTTAATTCTTTTTCAAAACTAACTTCAGGGTGTACTCCTGCAACTTTTCCATAAAGTTTTTTAAGATATAAAGATCCACCAAACTCTGATTTAGTATCACCTAAAATATAAACTACATTACCCTCTTCTTGGAATGATGAAGGTAATACTTTATTTGCATCATCATTTACACCAACCATAGCAATAGCAGGAGTTGGGAAAACACCAACACCATTTGTTTCATTGTATAAAGATACATTTCCACCAATAACAGGTGTATTTAACTCTTTACAAGCTGATTTAATACCTTCACAAGCTTGGGCAAATTGCCACATCACTTCTGGATTTTGAGGGTTACCAAAGTTAAGACAATCTGTAATAGCTTTAGGAACAGCACCTGTCATAGCTACATTTCTTCCTGATTCCATAACAGCTGCAGCAGCTCCTAACTCAGGGTTAATATAACATTGTCTTGTATTACAATCAGCACTCATAGCTAAAGCTTTCCCTGTTTCTTTGATTCTAATTACTGAACCATCAAGTTTTCCAGGACCTTTTACTGTATTTGTTTGTACCATTGAATCGTATTGGTCATAAACCCATGATTTATCAACAACTTCCATATCAGAGAAAAGTGCATCAAATGCTTCTTGATTTGAAACCTCTTTACTCATATCAACTGTTTCAATATCTTCTAAATAAGCTGGTTTTGCAACTGGTCTATCTAATATAGGTGCTTCCTCAGAAACAGGTTGAACAGGAATATCAGCAACTTTATCTCCGTGCCAGAACAGTTCCATATTTCCTGTATTTGTTACTTCACCAACAACTGCAACATCTAATTCCCATTTTTCAAAGATATCAATAATTTTTTGCTCACTACCTTTTTTAGCACAAATAAGCATTCTCTCTTGAGATTCAGATAACATGAAATCATAAGGAGTCATACCCTCTTCTCTTGCTGGGATTTTATCTAAGTGCATAATCATACCAGAATCACTTCTTCCTGCCATCTCAAAAGATGATGAAGTAAGTCCAGCAGCACCCATATCTTGAATACCAATAATTAAATCTTCTTTAAATAGTTCTAAACAAGCTTCTAAAAGTAGTTTTTCAGTAAATGGATCTCCAACTTGTACAGTTGGTCTTTTTGATTCAGAATCCTCATCAAATGAAGCAGAACTCATAACGGCTCCACCTAATCCATCTCTACCAGTTTTTGAACCAACATACATAACTGGATTTCCAACACCTTCAGCTTTTCCATAGAAAATTTCATCAGCTTTTGCAATTCCTAAGTTAAATGCATTTACAAGGTTATTTCCTGCATAACACTCTTCAAAGTTAGTTTGACCACCAATAGTTGGAACACCCATGCAGTTTCCATAACCACCGATACCTGCTACAACACCTCTTAAAAGAAATCTATGTTTTTGAGCAGTTTCACTATCACCTTCAATTCCTGCAAATTGAATTAAGTTCATTGAAGCAACAGGTCTAGCACCCATTGTAAATACATCTCTCATAATTCCACCAACACCTGTTGCTGCACCTTGGTAAGGTTCAATAAAAGATGGGTGATTGTGTGATTCCATTTTAAATACAGCTGCATAACCATCGCCAATGTCGATAACTCCTGCATTTTCACCTGGACCTTGGATTACCCAAGGAGCTTTTGTTGGGAAACCGTTTAAATACTTTTTACTTGATTTGTAAGAACAATGTTCTGACCACATTGCAGAAAAGATCCCAATCTCTACATAATTTGGATCTCTTCCTAAAATTTCTTTGATATTTTCTAATTCTTCAAGTGTTAAAGAGTGAGCAAGTGCTATCTCTTCAAGATTCATCTCTTCTTTTTGCATTTTTCGCCTTAAATATGGTTGTTAAAGTTTTGCGATTATATCCAAAAAGCTCTTAAGCTTAATTTTAACCCTCAGCTAAGATTTTTATTTGATTATCTTTTACTTCAATATAAAGCTCTTTTTTCCCTACAAAAGTGTAGTATTTTGTTTTATAATCTTCATCCATAATTACTTTAAACATACTCTTATTTAAAGCATTTGGATAAGGTACAATATTTATATTTGTAAATAAAATAGTTTTTTTCTCATTTTTTGAAAAAATTCTTTCTTTATACTTTCTAAATTTTTCTATATCCATTCCATCATGTCTTTTAAATGAGTCAGAATAAAATCTTAGGTACTCATCTAAGTCTGATTTTTTCCAAGCATCTCTCCATTTATATATTGAAGATAAAATAATACTTATTTCATTTCTAGAAGCTTTTCGTGGAGCTAAATCACTAATTAATAAAATAGATTTATCATAATCAATACTTTTATCAAGCTCTTCTAATCTTGTATTATCTAAAGCAATACATCCTTTTGTAAAACTTTCCCTCTCTTCATTTAAAGGCATACCATGAATCCAAATTCCTGAACCTTTTTTATCTCTTACTTTATCAAAAGTGTTTGGATAAGAAGTAACTAAAGCTAAAGGACCATAAAATTGGTCAAGTTTTGTTAACTTATCTGTTAAATCATATACACCTATAGGAGTTTTTAAATCCCCTTCATCTTCTTTATCTCCATCTTTTTCACCAACAATAACATCTTCTTTAAAAAGTACATTATAGCTATTTCTATTAACTTCAAATAGAGTAATCTCTTTTCTTCTTTTTTGAGTTAAAATTAAATATTTCCTAGATTCATAATAGCCATAGTCAACTCTTTTATCTGCTAAGTATTTTTGCCAATACTCTTTTTTCATAAGCTCTTTTTCAAGCTCTTCCTTAACGGCATCAAGGCCCTCGGTTCTGTATACATCAACTAAGTCAGCGGTAAGTGTATTTATAATTAATATTAGAAACAGTAATGTTTTTTTCACGAAAAAACCCTTAAACATTTATATTTTATTTAGTTGAGCAATTGTATAATAAAGCTACTAATTTTTTAATAAAGAAGGTCTATGTTTAAAATAATTTTTGCGTTTTTTTTTATAATTACATCACTGTTTTCTACTGAAGTTAAAGAGGCTAAATGGCCAATGGGTGAAACATTTTTAACTTTTTTAGATAAATATTCAATTCCTCAAAGTTTATATTTTGATTTAGAAAAAGAGGATAAAGAGTTATGTTCAGAGATAACAGCTGATAGGTATTTTTACTTGATGGAAAATGATGATGGTACCCTTAATCAGGTGTTAATTCCTATATCTGAAGAGATACAACTTCATGTATACAAAGATATAGACAATACATATAAGTTTCAAACTTTACCAATCAGTTATAGAGAATATACAGAAACAATAGCTATACCAATTATGACATCTGTATCAAATGAACTACAACAAGCTACAGGAAATGCTGCATTAGCAGCTCATTTAAAATCAATATTTAAAGCCTCAGTTAATTTTAGAAGAATGCAAAAAGGTGATTTTGTTGCTATTGAGTATACTCAAAAAGAGTTATTAGGTAAACCTTTTGGTCAACCTGAAATAAAATCTGCAATGATAGAGGTTTCAGGGAAAAAGTATTATAGATTTAAAAATGATGATAATGACAAATATTACGATCAGACAGGAAAAGCTTTTACAAAAATTTACTTTTTTAAAATACCAGTTTCATATTCAAGAATTTCAAGTAAATTTACAAAAAAAAGATGGCATCCAGTTTTAAAAAGATATAGAGCTCACCTAGGTACTGATTTTGCTGCACCAAGGGGTAGAAAGATTTATGCTGCAGGTGAAGGAAGAGTTGAGTTTGTAGGAAGAAGAGGTGGATATGGAAATACCATCATTATAAGACACCCAAATGGATACAAAACATTATATGCACACCAAAGTAGATTTAGAAGTGGTATAAAAAGAGGAAGATGGGTAAAAAGAGGTGAATTAATTGGTTATGTTGGAAGCACAGGATTAAGTTCTGGTCCCCACTTACACCTTGGTGTTTATAGAAATGGTAGAGCTTTAGATCCATTAAGAATTATAAAAAAACCTGAAAAAATTGTATTAAAAGGTAAGGCAAAACGTACATTTGTTGCAAATGCAAAAATCACTATGGAAAAACTTAACGCAGTTGTTGCTGATGAAAATAGAAAAGAAGCTACAAAACTTGATAGAATGGCTTCCACAAGTACTTTAACTCCTAAAGAGATTTAATGCCTATAGAGAATGCTATAAAAAATCCCCATGAGCTTTTAGAAAATCTAAATGAGCTACACCCAAGTGATATAGCATACTCTTTAAAAAAAATAGAAAATGAATCAGAAGATGATTTCTTTTATGTATTAAAAGAGATACCAGATGAAATTCTAGGGGAAGTTATTCTTGAACTTCCTGACAATCTAAGGGATGATGTATATGAACATCTAAGCTCACAAAGATTATCAGATGTAGTTGATGAACTTGATTCAGATGATGCTACAGATATCATTCAAGAAATCGAAGAGTTTAATGAAGAAAAAGCTAATGAGATTATAGAAAGTCTTGAAGAAGAAGATAAACATGAGATTAACTGGCTAAAGAGATATCATGAAGATGAAGCTGGTTCATATATGCAAACTGAACTTTTTTCTGCAAAATTAAATGAAACTATTCAAGATTCAATTAATAGATTAAGACAAGGAAAAGAGTCAGATGAACTTGAAAATATCCATCAAGTTTATGTAATAAACGAAGATAAAAAACTTATAGCTTCTATTCTTTTAGAAGATTTAATTATCTTCGATTTTAATAAAACTTACGAAGAGTTATTAGAAGAACATGATGAGATAAAATTTAAACCTTTTGTTGTTCATGATAAAGATCATATTGATGAAGTTGCAAAACTTGTTGAAAAGTATGACTTAAACGTTATACCTGTTGTGGGATACCATGAGGTACTAGTAGGTCGAATTACAAGTGATGATATTTTAGACGTAATTGAAGAGAATGCAACAGAACAAATGTATCAATTAGCTGGTGTTGATGATGATTTTGAGCATGAAGACAATCTTCTAACTACAGCTAAAAAAAGAGCCTTTTGGCTTTTCTTAAATCTTGCAACTGCAATTTTGGCTTCACTTGTAATTGGACTTTTTGATAAAACAATTGAAGCTTATGTTGCTTTAGCTATTTTAATGCCAATTGTTGCATCTATGGGTGGAAATGCAGGGACACAAACACTTGCGGTTATGGTTAGACAATTGGCCCTTGGTGAAATTGACTTTGATAATAGTAAAGATGCCATAAAAAAAGAAGTTTTCATATCCCTTGCAAATGGTTTTATTTTTGCAATTGTTATTGGTATTATAGCCTGGCTTTGGTTTAGCACAGCCTTATTAGGCTTAGTAATTGCATTATCAATGATTATAAACCTGTTTAGTGCAGGTTTTTTTGGAGCTTCAATTCCCTTACTTCTTAAAAAAATGGATGTAGACCCAGCTATAGGAAGTACAGTTCTACTTACAACTGTAACAGATATAGTAGGATTCTTTAGCTTCCTAATGCTTGCTAAAGTAATCCTTTTATAAAATTAAAATCTGTTTTTTAATTTATTGAACATCTCAACTTGAGAAGAGATTAACTCCCTATTTTCATCTCTTGATACAAATACTTTAAAAATATGTTCACCTTTTGAGTCATAAAAAACAACACTTAAAGATAACATTCCCCTGTGTTTTTTTGATACAAAAATGATTTTATCTATATCATCAACTTTTAAATGGCCAGATATAGAGGAATCTTTAGAATCAAAATTATAATAACCATGTCCATAAGTTCCCGTTGGCATATTATCTTTTATCTCTATTACAAAAGATGGTGTAATCTTTATCATTAAAATCTTACCCCACTTTGAAATATCCTCAATTACATCATCAAAATATTTTCCATCAATAGCTTTTGCTAAACTCTCATCAATATTTTGAAGAACAATATATTCATTTACCCCTAACTCTTTTGCTATCTCAACTGTAGTAAGCTCAGGATTTAAACCTAAAAGCTCATCTATTTTCTCTTTTATCATAATACATCCTTTCTTTTAAATTTAAACCAATTGGTTCTTTATAAACTCCAAATAATGCCCCTGCTCTTCTTCAAGCTCTTTTGGAGTCCCCTTTTGTACAATTTCGCCCTCATTTAATACATATATCATATCTGCATTTTTAACGGTACTTAATCTATGGGCAATAGTAATTACTGTTTTTTCTTTTAAAAAATCTTGTAATTCATTAAAAAGTTTAGCTTCAGTATGAACATCTAAAGCAGAAGTTGACTCATCAAAAATCACTATTGATGGATTTGCTATAATCATCCTAGCAATAGACAATCTCTGCCTTTGTCCTCCACTTAACCTAATACCATTTTTACCAACAATAGTATCAAGTTTTTCACTCATACTTAAAACATTGTTTTTCAATTGTGCAATCTCTAAAGCTTTGTAAATAGTCTCATCACTTATAGTTTCATCTCCCATTGTGATATTAAATCTTAGGGTGTTATTAAATAGTATTGGCATCTGTAACACTAAAAAAAGTCTCTCTCTTAGACTCTTTTTATTTAATGTGTCAATACTTATTGAATTGTATGTTATCTCACCACTATTTTTAGTATAAAAACCTGAAATCACTTGTGCAAGTGTTGTTTTACCACTTCCACTAGCTCCAATAAGTGCAACCTTTTGCCCAGACTTTATACTTAAAGAGATATTTTTTAATAACTCTTTATTTTTATTATAAGAAAAATATAGTTCTTTTACTTCGATATCTACACCTTTCTCTTTTTTTTCAAGTTGCTGAAAACCATTTGGCTCTTTTGTAAGTTGTAGTACTTTATTTATTCTCTTTATTGCAGCCATTGAAGTTGTATAAGAGTATTGAAATGAGAGTATTTCTTGGACTGGGCTCATTATAAACCAAATATATCCAAACATTGCAAGCATCATACCAATAGACAGATCACTATAGGCAACCATTACCAAGCCTGAAGCCCTTAATATTTCAAAAATTATTAAAAAAAGTGTAAAAGAGAACTTCTCATAAGCAACACTTTTATAACCAAAATTATTTGAGCATATTTGAATATTTTTTGCCTTTTTTATAGAACTATTAAAAAAAGAGTCCTCCTTATTGCTTGCTTTTATCTGCCCAAAAAGTTCCAAAGACTCAGATATATTATCTTGGAACTTTTCTATTGCTTCATTCTCCTCTTTTTTTAATCTCCCCACTCTTCTTGCAATTTTCCTTGATAAAAACATTATTAAAGGTTGAATTATAATTATTAATAAACCTAAGATGGGATGAATACTTATAATTACAAAAGCAACAGCAATAAGGGTCAAAACAGAGGTTACAAGCTTACTAACCCCTGTCATAATAAAATTATCTAAAGTGTTAACATCAGTTATCAGATTTGCTGCAACTGCTCCACTTCCAATACTTTCATACTCATTCATAGAGACATCTTTTAGATGTAATATTAACTCTTCTCTTATTTTAAAGGTTACAAACTTTGAGATACTAGTAAATATTTTAGTGATTAAAATTGAGAAAAGGTAATAAAAAAATCTTAAGCAAATCACCATCAATGCAACAATAACAATATAGTAAAAGGTATTTCCACTACCAAAAAACCTATCAATAGTTGAGACAAAAAAAGCAGGCTTATCTAAAAGAACTTCATCAACTAATGCTGGAAGCATCAAAGGTATTGGTACACTAATAAGTATAGTTATCACTGTTATAACTTGTCCCCAAATAAGAGGTTTTCTCTTTTGTAAGAGCAGTTTCCATATATATTTTAAATCGATTTTTTCCATTGCATCTCTTAAATTTTTAAAAAATTCTAATATAAAAATTTTATATTCAAAATAAAGAGTTAACAAACAATTTTTAAAAAGTTAAATTTTAAGCTATTTAAAAGCTAATTTCATAGTTAAATATCAAAAAAAGTTATATTTAAAATGAAATTTATATATATTAAAAATATATAAAGGTAAATTTCTATAGAATCAATTTTAATAATTATTATCAAAGAGTTAACATGACTAAACTAAAAAGATCGGAAGTATTTAATACGGGAAAAATCATAGCAAATAAGGAGGAAAGCAAATCCTTTATAAAACAAGTAGGTACTATAAACAACCAATTTATTGACCTTAAAATTGTAAATGCAATGGTTGAAGAGGATATTTATTTAAATATTGTTGACAATAAAATAAAACAATCCCATATTCAAAAGCTAAAATCTAAAAGTAAACATCTTCAGATAAGGATAATTATTCAAGGAAAGTTAGAAAAACTCAATCACCTTACAAATGAAAAAAGAGTATATGAAAGAAATGAAATTAGCATTGAGTATGAAAAAAATGTCGAAGAATCTTTGCTAAACAAGCAAGGAGAGCACCTAAAATACATCTGCATAACTCTACATGATAAGTACCTAAATGAAAATGGATTTTTCTCAGATATATTCAAAAATACCTTTAATAAAAAGATATATGAACCTAATCTAGAAGATAAATTTAGTGAGCTATTTAACAGGGAGTATAAAAGTGGTCTTGATAAAATATACTTAAAGAATAAGGCAATGCAAATAATACTTTATGTTCTTGAAGAAGTACAAAAAAGGGATAAACTAAAATTAGTTGGCTTAAATGAAGAGGATATAAAAAGAGTTAAAAAGGTTGAGAATATAATACAAAACTCATTTGATGAAAAGATTACAATAGATATATTATCAAAAAGAGTTGCTCTTAATCAGACAAAGCTAAAAAAAGGTTTCAAAGAGCTTTTTAATAAAACAATTCACGAATATCTAAAAGATATCAGGCTTAAAAAAGCTATTGAATATTTAAAAGAGGATAGCTACTCAATAAAAGAGGTTTCTTCAATGGTTGGTTATACAAATCAAGGAAGTTTTTCATATGCATTTTCACAGAAATTCAACTGCTCTCCCAAAGATATTCAAAAAAATTCCATTTTGTGAAAAAAAAATTCTATTTTATATTAATTAATATTGATATTCACTCTTAATTAAATTATAATTTTCAAAATTTGCCACTAAAAGGATAAAAATGAAAAATGAAAAAGCGATGGTAATAAATAAAGAAAAAGCTCAAAAAGAGCTTGATATATTTTTAAATAATATTAAAAGTGTAATCTTATCAACTGTTGATAAAGATGGAGAACCTTTTGCAAGTTATTCACCATTTGTAGAAGATGAAGAGGGGAACTTTTATGTATTTATAAGTACAGCAGTAAAACACTCACACAATATGTACAATACAGGAAAGGCGCATATACTTTTTATTGAAGATGAGAGTAATACAGCGCATATATATGGAAGAAGAAGACTCTATTTTAATGCAAAAGCTGAAAAGTTTGAACCTGAAGATGATAGGTTTGAGAAAATCGCAACTCTTTTTGAGAAAAGACTTGGAGACCAAGGAGCTCTTGTAAGAAAGATGACAGATTCAAGAATCTACAAACTAACACCATATGATGGAAATATTGTACTTGGATTTGGAGCTGCTTATAAACTAGATAAAACAAATAAAAAAATTGAAAAACAAAGAACAATGAAAGGTAAAGCCCACTCTCTAACCCATGAAGAAGGCTTAAAAGAACATGCATAAACTAACTAAACTATCACTAGCTTTACTATTAAGTATAAGCACCTCTTACGCTTCAAAGATTGTTAGCGTAGGAGGAAGTATAACAGAAACTGTAGTAGCTCTTGGCCATGCAGATGATTTAATTGGTGTTGATTTATCAAGTGTTTATCCTAAAGATGCTGTATCTAAACTTCCAAATGTTGGATATTGGCTAAGTCTTCCTCAAGAAGGAATTTTGTCTCTTAAACCTGAAGTTGCAATTATAAGTAGCCAAGCAAAGCCTAAAAAAATTGTTGTGGAACTTCCAAAATATGGTATAAAAACTTATATTATTGATGATAATCCATCTATAGAGTCTGCAAAAAATAAAATTAAACAGATTGGTGAGATTTTAAAAGAGAATAAAAAAGCAGATAAAATTATCTCAAGAATAGAGACAAATATCTCTAAAATAAAAGAGGAGATAAAAGCTAAAAAAGAACCAAAAGTACTCTTTGTATTCTCTAGGGGAGAGGGTACACTAATGGCAGCAGGTCCTAAAACAAAACCAGGAGTTATGATAGAACTAGCTGGAGGGAAAAATGTAGTTGAGTTTGAACAGTATAGTAAAATCTCAGCAGAATCAATTTTAAAAATGAACCCTGATGTTATCATTAAAACTAATCATGCGGGAGATAGTGGGATAGATGAGAGTATTGTATCTTCTACAAATGCTGGTAAAAACAAACAAATCTACTCTATGGATATGCTATTAATCTCTGGCTTTACCGTAAGAGTAGATAAAGCACTACAAGACTTATCTTGTATGTTCAATAAAAATCAATTATCATATTGTAAATAAGTTGTTAGATGACTGGACTAAAAAAATCAGCTATAAAAATATGCTTTGTATTACTCTTGATTTCCACAGTTTTAAATATAACTATTGGAGCTTTTAGTATCTCTTTTTCTGAGATACTAACTACTCTTTTAGAGCCTGAAAACAATAAAATCTATTATCAAGTTCTAATGGATATTAGGGTTCCAAGGGTTGCTTTAGGAGTACTTGTAGGGGTAGCATTTGGTATCTCTGGGGCTATGATGCAAACACTATTTAAAAACCCCTTAGCAGATCCTTCTATTATAGGTGTATCTGCTGGAGCTTCTGCTGGAGTTGTTATCTTTATGCTTCTAGGAAGCTTTTTGCCAACACTTCTGTATAGTGGTTTTTTATCATACCTTTCCCTTCCTTTAAGTGCTTTTCTAGGTAGTGTTATAACTATTTTTGCTATTTATAAACTAGCAACTATTTACAATAAAGTTGCCGTTACAGTTATGCTTTTAGCAGGGATTGCTATAAATGCTATGCTTGGAGCTTTAGTGGGACTGTTTACTTATGTAAGTACAGAAGAGGAGCTTAAAAGTTTTACTTTTTGGACTATGGGGAGCTTAGCAAATGGAGATATGAAAGTTATTTTAACAATGCTTCCAATAGTTGTAGCTACATATATATTTGCTATTAGAAAAAAGGTTGAACTAAACCTAATGCTTTTAGGTGAAGATGAAGCAAAAAACTCAGGAGTAAATGCAGAAAAATTAAAAAAACAACTTATACTATTTGTATCTTTAGCAATTGGTACAAGTGTTGCTTTTTGTGGAATTATTGGCTTTGTTGGACTTGTAGTTCCCCATATTGCAAGGCTAATTGTAGGTTCAAACCATAAATTTTATCTACCACTTAGTGCAATATTGGGAGCCTTTATTCTTTTATGGGCTGACTCTTTAGCAAGGATTATTATCTCTCCTGCTGAACTTCCAATAGGAATAATAACTTCACTTTTAGGTGCTCCTTTCTTCTTGTGGCTACTAATTAAAAATAGACAAAGTGCTATAAGCTAAGGGGTAAAGAGTGTATAAAATAGAAAATTTAAGTTTTTCAATTCAAAAAAGAGATATATTAAAAGATATAAATCTTGTTATAAAACCAAATAGTTTTTTATCAATAGTAGGTCCCAATGGATGTGGGAAATCAACACTAATCAAAAGCATAAATAGAAATCTTGATATTCAAAAAGGAGGAGTCTATTTAAATGATATCTCAATAAATAAATATAGTGATAAAGAGCTTGCACTAAAAAGGTCAGTTTTAAATCAATCTTTCTTTTTCCCATATAGCTTCAAGGCTATAGAGATTGTAGAGATGGGCTTATATGCCTACATGCTAAGTTCAAAAGAGAAAAAAGAGATAATAAGCTATATAGTAGATAAGTTAAATCTTGAACCTCTTAAAGATAAAGATTATCAAGGACTCTCAGGTGGAGAGAGACAGAAAATACAGTTTGCAAGGGTTGTTGTACAACTCTATGCAAGTAATGAGAAAGAGAAATTTCTCTTCTTGGATGAGCCAACTTTAAACTTGGATATATATTACCAATATAAGATTTTAGATTTAACAAAAGAGTTACAAAAGGATTTGAAAATAGGAGTATGTTCAATACTTCATGATATTAACCAAGCCTATCTTTACTCCGATGAAATTGTAATGATGAAAAACGGAGAGATAAAATATTTTGGTGAAACAAAAGAGACTTTAAACCATGATAATATATTTGATATCTTTGCAGTTGAAAGTGAGTTTGTATACTCAAAAAAATTACAAAAAGATATACTAATAACCACTTCATAAATATACAAACCTCTTTAGGTTTGTAGTATTTACTTTAATATTCCAATTTATGAAAAAAATATTCCAATTTATAAAATCTAATATTGATATTCATTATTATTTAATATATAATATATTTTAAATACGCACATAATTAAAGGAATACACATGCATAAAATAAGTATGTTTACAATATCTACATTAGTTATAATCAACTCTAATTTATTAGCTTTAGAAGAATTAAATAATGTAACAGTAACCGCAAAATCAGAAAAGTCAGTTAAAGATTTATCTGAAATTATTACCATAATAACAGAAGAAGATATCAAAAAAACAAATGCCACAAACATCAAAGATGTGTTGATTAAAACTCCTGGCGTAATAAAATCTGCAGCTGGCGCTATGATGGGAGGAAGAGAAAGCATTTCAATAAGAGGATTAGATACAACTTACTCTCTTATTTTAGTCGATGGCAAAAAAATAGCTCCGACTGATGATTATATTGGTCATAGTGATTTTCAATATTCTTGGGTACCTATTGATATGATAGAAAGAATTGAAGTAATGAAAGGTCCTAAAAGTTCTATTTATGGCTCTCAAGCTATTGGTGGTGTAATTAATATTATTACAAAAAAAAATAATAAAAAATTATATGGAGAAATTAATCTTCAAAAAGGTTTTTCATCTGCTGAGAATGGAGGTGATGAACAAAAAACAAATATAAGTATTGGGGCAAATATTTCAGATAAGCTTAATATATTTATAGGGGCTAGTAAAAATGAAAGAGATGCAACAGGAGGTGTTGGTACAACTGCTTTTGGTACTCCAACAAACAAGGCAACCTTTATTGAAGGCATAGAAACTAAAGATGGAATTGCAAAATTAAAATATGAGATCGATAATACTCAAGCTGTATATGCAACTTATATAAAAGGTGAAGAACAAAGAAAAGATTTTGATGACACAATAACATATGACTTAGATAGAGACATATATAGTTTTGGTTATGAAAAGTTTTTTAAGGATATCTCTTTCAATATAGATTACTCAAAATCAAATCAAGATGCAAAAGCTGATAGTATGTTTGCAAAATATACACACAAACTAGAAAGTGACTCATTGAAAGGTGAGGCAAAAATTTCTATGATTGAAAATAATTATATAATACTTGGTGCAGAAACTTCAAAAAATTCTTATGATAGAATCCGCCAAACAGGATTAACACAATATGCATTTGACGCAAGAGCAAATGCATATTATATTCAAGATGAAATAGAGTTAGGAGATTTTACACTTTCTTTTGGAGGGAGATATGATGATAATAAAAAATATGGAAGTGAATTTTCTCCCACTTTTGGTTTTGTATATAAAATAGATGAATATCAAAGATTAAAAGCTAGTTATGGAGAAGGCTTTAAAGCTCCGTCAGTAACAAAAGGTTCAGATGGTTTTGGTACAGGTTCACACATGGCTCCATATGGTAATGATGACTTAAAAGCAGAAACTTCTAAAAGTTATGAATTGGCATATGAGTTTTATGGAGAAAACTTAACTTTTAAATCAGCAATTTTTAAAACAGATGTTGAAGATATGATTAATACTGAGGGATCAAATGGTAATGTTAGATATGTAAATGTAGATAAAGTTGGAACAAAAGGTTTTGAATTAGGTGTTGATTATGATATCAACAGTAACCATACTTTAAATGTAAATTATACATATATAAAAACAGAAAACAAACAAATATCTAAAGATTTAACATATAAACCTGAACATACCTTCAATATAGGTCTTAGTTCTGAATTTGGATGGGGAGTATCATCTTATATAAGTGCAAATTACACCGGGGAACAATACAGTGATGCAGAAAATACAAATAAAGCATCTGGGTATACAATCTATAATGCTCAAATTAGTAAAGAGATAACAAAAAATTTATCTCTTAAACTAGGTGTAGATAATATTACAGATGAAGAATTTGATAATAATGACCCATATTATCTAAAAAGAAGAGTTGCTTATATAGGATTACGTTATAAGTTTTAAGCAAAAACTATTGTAAGATAACCTTACAATAGTTACACAAAAGAAAGGAAATATAATGTTAAGAGTTTTACTATTTTTTATTTTTATAATCTTCTCATTTGTAGGTTGTACAAATCAAAATCTAAGCCCTACCCTAACATATGATTTAGAAAAAAAAGAAGCAATATATTCATTAAAACAAGCTAAATATGTTGATATAAAAGAGTTAGTAAATGAAATTAAGAATTATCCAATTATTTTTGTTGGAGATCACCATAACAATAAAAAGACTCATAATTTTTTTGAAAAACTTCTAAAAGAACTTGATCAAGAAGGTTATAATCTAAATCTTGCAAATGAATGGTTTACTCCTCAGCACAATAAGATACTTAAGGATTATACAGATGGGAAATTAGATGGAATAAGGTTAAAAGAGAGACGACATTGGGATAAGTTTACAAGATACAAATGGGAATATGTTGAACCACTATATGAAACAGTTAAAGCAAATGGTGGAAGATTGTATGGAATTAATCTTACTAAAGAAAGCAGAAAAAAAATCTCTTTAAAAGAGTTTGATAAAATGAGTAAAGAAGAAAAAAGTTTTTATAACTCTCTAGATTTAAATGTAAGTGCACATAGACAACTTATTATGCCATACATGAAACACTGTAAAAAATTAAAACAAAAAAGTGATGAGCCATGTGAAGATAGAATGTATAGAGTTCAAGTAGCTTGGGATACATATATGGCACAAAATGTTGCAAAACTCTCAAAAGATGTTATTAAAACTTCTAAAGATAAACTTTTAGTTTTTGTAGGAGCAATGCATTTAGAAAAAAGAGTAGGAATTCCACTTAGGTTTTCAAGATTAAGTAATCTTCCTTTTTTTATCATTTCAAATGAAAAAATAAAAGAAGAGAGTGATTTAAAAATAGATACAAATAAAGCAGATACAATCTATATTTATAAATAAATTTATAAATATAGATTAATATATAAAAGACTATATTAATGGATTTATTATTATGTTAACTTAATAAATGATATAATTATTCTAACTAAAGGTTAGAATTTGAAAGACAAAAAATTTGCATTTTTTTTATCATTAATATATTTTATATTTACATTTATTTTTTTTATCGCTTTTGACACAATTATAGAATTTTTATTTACAAATAATGAATTTCAAAATAATTTATTAGAAAATAAAGAATGGATATATTTAACTTTAACCACTCCTATAATATTTATTTTTACTATATTCATATTAAAAAATTATAGAGAAAATCTTGAAAATTTAGAGGAGTTACTTGATAAAACTCCTATTGCAATTATAGTGTCTAATGAGGATGGTAGAGTATTACTTATAAATAAAAGTTTTAAACAACTAACTGAATATACACTTGAAGATATAAATAGCATCGAAAAAATTACAACTAAAATATTTGGGAGTAATACTAAATTAATAAAGAAATCTATTAAATTACTTTATTTAAGAAATAAAACACAAGATAATGGTGAGTTTGAGATTCTTAAAAAAAATGGAGATAAAATAACTTTAAATTTTAAAACATCTCCTTTTAGAACTATAAATAACAAAAAAACACTTATTACAACAGCTATAGATGTAACTGGAGAAAAAGAACAGCATAAACTCTTAATGCAAGAATTAAAAATGTCAGCAATGGATGAAATACTACAAAATATTTCCCACCAATGGAGACAACCTTTATCTTCAATATCAACTGTTTCAACTGCATTAAGACTACAAAATGATTTAGGGCAAACTTCATATAAAGATATTGATAATACAATGGAAATTATTAATAATTCGGCCCAGTATTTATCTAAAACAATTGAAGACTTTAGAGGTTTTTTTAAACCTGATCAAAAAAAGACTCACTTCTCTATAAATGAGATTTTTGATAAAAGTTTACAAATTATAGGAAATAGTTTTGAAAAAGATTCTATTAAATTTGATACAGATATAAAAGAATTTAAAATATATAACTATAGTAATGCTCTTTTACAAGTTATGCTTAATATTTTTAATAATTCAAAAGATAGTTTTAATAAAAACAAAGTTACAAATAGAGTTATATTTATAGAAGCATATACTAATGAATATAATCTAATTATTCAAATAAAAGACACAGCTGGTGGAATTCCTACTAAAATTTTGAACAAAGTATTTGAACCTTACTTTACTACAAAACATCAAAGTGTAGGTACAGGTATGGGGCTATATATGTCACAAGAGATGATTACAAAACATATGGGTGGTAAAATCTGGGTAGATAATAAAATGTTTACTTATAATAGTAAAAGCTATACAGGAGCTGTTTTTACTATAAGCTTACCTATTTCTACTATTTAGTAAACATTTTTTATTTTATTTATGTAGTGATTGAGCTACTATAGAAAGAAACTCATCTTTAGTTTTTTTCTCTTTTTTAAATAATCCTCTAAGAGCAGAAGTTACAGTTGTCGAACAAATTTTTTCAACACCTCTCATCTCCATACACATATGTCTTGCATCAATCATTACAGCAACACCTTTTGGATTTAAAGCTTCATGAAGTGCATCACAAATTTGCTCAGTCATTTGCTCTTGAATTTGTAATCTTCTAGCAAATACATCCACAACTCTAGGAATTTTAGATAAACCTACAACTTTTCCATCAGGAATATAAGCAATATGTGCTTTTCCTATTATTGGTAACATATGATGTTCACACATTGAATAAAATTCAATATCTTTTATAACTACCATTTCATCATTTGAACTAGTAAATAAAGCAGAATTAATAATCTCTTTTGGATCTTGCTTATAACCACCACACATAAACTCAAAAGCTTTTCTAACTCTGCTTGGAGTTTTTACAAGACCTTCTCTATTAACATCTTCACCAACATACTCTAATATATTTTTTACAGAGTTTTCAAAATCTTTTTCTGTACTCATTAATTATCCTCATTAAACCTTAATCATATCGTTCATATCCCATAATGGAACAAATATAGCAAAAACTAGCCATAAAATAAGTGCCATTATGATTATAAAAAAAAGTGGTTCTATTAAAAGTGAAAAAACTTTTAAATTATCATCAAATCTTTTTTTGTAAATATTTTTTATTTCACCAATTACTTTAGGTAAAGTATTTGTAACTTCACCAGTTTCAATTAAACTTAATATAACATCATCAAACAACTTTGATGACTCAAAAGAAAACCTAACACTTTTCCCTTTTTTTAATAGATATTCTATTTGAGTAATTCTATCTAAAAGAATTTGATTCTTTATTAAAATTTTTGCTTTATTTATGGAATAAATTAAGTCAAAATTGTTTTTTAATAAAATTTCAAAAACCACAAAAAATAGATGTAATTGTTTCACTTCATATAAACTATTAAAAAGTAAAATCTTATCAACTGTTTTTCTTAATATTCTGTTTTCTGAATAAATTTTATAAAATATATATACAAGCAAAATAGAGATAAGAAAAAACTCTAAAATATTTTTAGCAAAAATATCCCTTAATAGAAAAAGAGCTTTAGTAGCAAAAGATAATTCTATATTTGAATTTAGCAATATAGATTCAAAATTCGGTACTACAAAATTGAATATACCTATAAGAGCTAATATAAACGTAATTAGTAATATTATAGGATAAAGCATTGTTTTGAAAAACTCTTTTTTTATCTCATAGTTTTCTTTTATTGTATAACTTAAAAAATCTATATTAGATACACTATTCCCACTCTCTTGGATTATTTTAAATAAAGATTTTACCAATGGATTAATTTTATATTTTTTTAAATATATATTTATATCGCCAAAACTACAAAAAACCTCTTTTAGGTCTATTAAAAAACTTTTCATAAGCTCTTTTTTTTCATTTTTAATTAAAATATTCAAAGCTTCATCTAAAAGTATATTTGAGGATAACATTAGATTTAATTCATATAATCTGTTTTTTATATCTTTTTCACTTATGCTAGAAGTTAAACTAAAACTAAAACTTGATTTTTTTATTGAGATTATATTTTTTGGTAAAGTATCACTATGTAATACATTTTCTAAAACATTTTTTACTTTTATTTCGCCCTCTTCTTGATAAGTAATCTTATATTTTTGATTAAACATTTATTGCCTTATAGACTTCATCTAAAGTTATGATATTCTCTTTTACTTTTTCTTTTCCATCATCAAGCATTGATTTAAAATCTATTTTTTTTAAATAAGTTTCAATATCTTTATTATCTAAAATATAAGAAAATATATCTTTTTCAACTTTTAATATTTCAGCAATAGTACATCTTCCATAAAAGCCTGTAAAGTTACACTTTTTACAACCTTTGTTATTACACTCTTTACAAATTTTCAACACTAATCTTTGTGAATATATATATTTTAAAGATGAACAGAGTAAATATTCATTTGCTTCTAAATCTTTTAATCTTGTAATAGTCTCCAAAGTATCATTTGCATGAATTGAAGCAAAAACTAAATGTCCTGTTAAAGAGGCTTGTAAAGCTAAATCTAATGAGGTTTTATCTCTAATCTCTCCTATAAGAATAATATCAGGGTCTTGTCTTAGTATATTTCTAAGTATAGTTTTAAAATCTATTCCTAAAGATTCATTAATCTCGACTTGCTGTATATGTTTTATTTTGTATTCAACGGGGTCTTCTACAGTGATAATTTTTTTATTTTCTTGATTTAATTCATTTAATATAGAATAGAGTGTTGTACTTTTACCACTTCCTGTTGGTCCTGCAACCAATATTAATCCACTTGTAAAACGGCTTTTGAAATGTGTGTAATTTGCTAATGAAATGTTAGTACGCTGTAAAATAGGTTTTTCATGGTCTCCACACGCTTACATTTTAAAAGCAAATTATTTAAAATATTCTATACTTGCAATATCACTAATTGAACCTATATCAAAAGTAAAATCTTTTTTATCACTTTCTTCATCTAAATAAGCTAATCTAAATTCTTGTTGATGCTTATATTTCTCATATTTAGTAAAATAATCCATTTTCCCTAGATATTCATTTTCATTAATATATCTAATTTTATGATAAGTTAATTTAGGACACCTATTTAAAATCCTATTCATAAACTCCTGAGGATTATCGATAATTACAATACTATCACCAAACTTGATATTTTTATCATCTATCTCTAAAACATTCTTAAATTGTTTTTTTTCTTTTACAAAGTTTCCATACATACAATATAAAAAAGGATTTTGATTCAAATTTAACACCTTAGATGATCCATCTACTAAATCATTTCTAAAATATTTTTCATTAATAAAAGTTTTTGTTTTTGATATAGGACAATTATAAATAGCCCCTTCGAACCTATCCCCTATTTCTTCATTTGAATTTTCTCTATAATATGAAAGTCTATTCATATATATTGTTCCTTTTTCAAGCAACTGTTCCATATATTTTTTTTTACCAAATTTTATTAAATGAGTTATTTGATATTTTTCATTCATCAATATTAAATCCTTTTAAACACTCCACAAACTCTTCCAACTATAGTTATATCTTCAATATTTAATACAATAGTCTCATAAGCTTGGTTATTTGATTTTAAATATACTTTATCATTATCTATATTAACCTTTTTAATAAAGGTACCATCTGGAGTATTTACTACATAAATATTTCCATTTTTCACACTTGATAACATTTTATCAACAAATATTAAACTTTTATCTTTGATATCTGGTTCCATACTGTCACCAAGAACTTTTAACACATCAGTATATTTATAGTTTGTATTTATATAGTCTAAGAGCTTCTTGTCTATTATTAATTGTTCAAAGTCTTCTTGATAGTTAATAGCTCCACCACCTGCTGAAGTTATGACACTTCTTTGATACTTAAGTATTATATAGTTTGATGTTTGTTCTACAAGGCTCTCAGGTAGTTGATTAAAGAAAAACCAATTTATTGAGATATTTCTTTTAGCTAAGAAGCTCATGATTTCATAGTATGGTATTGAGCCTCTAGCTTTTGCTTTTCTAAAACTATCATAGTTTATATCTAAAGCTTTTGCTACATCTTTATCAAATATTTTTTTGTTGCCTAATTCGTTTGATAAGATATCTTTTAATTTATTTATTATTTCGTTATAATTAATCATTTTTTATTATGGCAAAATAAGGATAAAACATGGAAGAGATTATAAAAAATACTACCAAAACATTGATGGATATTGAACCTATAACTACATTAATTCAAAATTCAATTAACAATGGAATTAAACTCTTTGAAAAAAAAAGAAATGAAAATATAAAAAACTTTTATAATGAACTTTTAAAGGGTAATGTATCCGAAGAACAAATTAAATATGAGATTGAATTAATCAAAGCTAATGAAAACGATTTTTATAATATATTGTCTGCTTCAATTTATGATGAAGAACAAGAAAAAATCTCTATTTATGTACATATATATAAATATATAAGAGAAAATCAGCAATTATCAAAAAAAGAAAAAACATTTTATTTAAAAGCAGGTAAAGAAATTTCATATACAGGCTTTTTTCTTATCGCAAAATTCTATACAAATTTTATGCTTGGTAAATATAAAGATCCTTATTCATTTTCAAAAGTTTTAGGTGAGTCAACTTCAAATGAATATAATTATGATTTGAGTATATTGAGTAAATTTGGTTATTGTGTATTTAGTAGCATTTATTATGCTAATATTGTAAGTATAAATAAAGATATTCATGTTTTTTTTGATAATAATTATCTAATTCCTGAAAACTTTGAATAATGTAGATAAGCCTTACTCAGGCTTATCCTAATAATTACTAATAAACACCTCCTTAACCTTTTTCTCAACTTTGTGCCTATTAGCCCCAAGAGTATAATTAATCTCTTTAGTAGTTCTTATGTTAAACCCTTTATACAATTCTCTTACTACAACATTATCATTATAAGAGAGTAAAAATCTACCTTTTATGTTAGATAATAGTTCTGCAAGCTCTTCATGCTCTTTTATTCCAAATCCACCTGTATTTTTATAACAATGTTCACTTGAAACATAAGGAGGATCTAGATAAAAGAATGCATCTTCTTTATCATATAGAGGTATCAACTTTTGAAAAGATCTATTTTCAATAGTAACACCTTTTAACCGTGTAGACCATTTATTATATGATTTATATAAATCTTTTGGTTTTCTTCCAGATTTTGCATTCATTGCAAAACTCTCAGCTTTGGAACCAAAACTATGAGTCAATTGATAGATATAAAAAGCAGCTGCTTCTATTTTATTTCTAGGCTTCCATCTTCTTTTTCTGATATCTTCAAAAATCTCTCGTGCCACTAACATTTGGTTTAAATAAAAAGATAAAGTTTCTGGATTATTTCTTATTGCTCTATGCAAATTTATTAATTCTGAATTAATATCATTTAAGACCTCAAGCTTACTTTTTTCTTTTCCAAATAGTACACTTGCAGCTCCACCAAATACTTCAATATAAATCTTATGATCATCTGGAATAAGATCTATAATATCTTTTGAAAGTTTAGACTTTCCACCAATCCAGCCAAAAGGGGATTTTAATGTTGTTCTTCGCATAATTATCCTTTGTGAAAAAACGTCACTTTTTTTAGAAAAAATGCATTTTTTAGTTAAAATTCTTATGCAGTCAACTTGGGGAAGGTGGCTGTAGCTTATTAAATTTCTATTGCTTTAACTGCTGCGATTGCTTCATCTTCACTTTTATAATTTTCTATAAAAATTTGATTTATACTCTTCTCTTTAATCCATTTTTCATTTAGTACAGCCTCTCCATTGATTACTATGGCAGCCCAAATATCTTTCATCTGTGTTTTTGTTATATTTGGATGAAAGTCGTTCTCTGCATCTTTTACTGTTGTGGTCTCATTTTCTTGCATCAGTTCCCACTTTGACTTAAAATCGTCTTTATTCTCCCTCCCTCCATCTACATAGATGTTTAGTGACTTAACAAAGACTTTTGGTTTTGAATTAAGAATATCTTTATACTTTTTACTTACTTCTTGAAGTTTTACTAATTTTGCTATTTCTAATTGTGTTCTTTTCATCTACATAATCCTTATCTTTAAATTATTAGCTGTTAAAGCTTTAAATCTTAAGTTTTCTAAATCTAGCATTGAATAAGTATATTCTGCATCTGGAACTTTTTCCCACCTTGAATTAGCGTCATAGTTAATACTTACAAGACCATCTGAAATAGGTGTCTCATCTACATTATTTGTATATAAAGCCATTCCAAAGTTAAATTTTACTTTAGGCTCTGGGTATTCTGTTAGAGCTTCTATCTCAGAACCACTCATATGATTAGCTACTATACTCATAGCCTCTTCTAAAGCTACAAACATTTTATTTTCACTTGCACTAGTCCAAGTTTCGTTTTCGTAGGTAATGTCTGAATTGTATTCCCAAACTCCATTATTGTCTCTTGCTATATTTCTTATCACTCCCCCAATAAAAATGCACCAAGTATTCTTTTCATCAAAAGAGAAAAAGTAATTAGTTACTTGCCCATTTAATGTTTCAGATATAGTCATAGAATTGAAATTTGTAAAAAAATTAGTATTTACTGTAGAGTCTGCGATTGCCACTAAATGTTTATTTGTTGGAGTAAAAGATGTAGTTCCAGTGTCAAATCTTACAATTTTATGATTAGGTATTCCAGAATCATAAATACTTGCAAATATATCTCCATTCGGAAATGCACCTGCTTCAATAAAAACACTAGCTGTAGTAACTCCTGTAAATAATGTTTCATCTACTATTATTGAGGATGTTAGATAATCCCAAACTATATAACCGTTTTGGAAGATTAAATAAACATATCCTGTATGTGAGTCTAATATCGCATATTTAAATGTTGAATATGAAAGAGTTGCATATACTTTAACAATAGTCCTTGGTGTTGTTAGTACTAAATCTGTACTAATTTCATAATAATTCAATGAATCTGGCCCATCATTAGTTGCACTAAATAACAACAAAGAATTACCATAAGGTATCATGCATTGACTATTTGAGTTATACACTGTTTGTGCAGATAGTAACGTACTTGCAGTTTTCGTTCCTGTGCTTGTAACTTTTGATATTGTTAAACTATAAGACGTACCAGCTGAATTAGGTTGCCACAGAGCAACATATGCAATATTATTCAATGATGTTATAGTAATTCCTTTATTTCCTTTATTTGTTGTTGCCGGAATTGCTACAGCAGTGTATAGTTCTTCATAACCTGATGCTCCGCTAAAACAATGTAATCTATCTGCAAATACATAAGATGAGTTATATGACTCTATATAAAAATAAAATTTATTATATTCTTTATCATAGTGAAAATCCTTAAATGATGAACGTGTAGTATATACAGCAGTAGCAATCGAAGTTCTAGCAGTTACTAATTCAGCTTCTTTTGTAAATACTGTTCTAGTAACTGTAATTTGTGATGCCGCGGTGCTTTCAAGCAATATTATATTACCTACTTCGTTTTCAAAAACTGCACATGGGATATACCCTGTACCTAAGCTAGTTGAAAATTTCATTTCTTCTGATATAGCATCAATAATTTGCAGAAAATAAGTACCTCCGGACACATATGATGTAACTATATCGCCATTGCTAAGAGCATAGGTAATAAATCTATTAGCAGAATACTCCATATTTATTATATTTTTTTGCGATCCATTTCCAAAAATATCAGTTCGATTTATTTCAACTCCAATTAAACTACTTTTTAAAGCTTTTAAACTCCAATCTCCACTTGCTATAGCAGTAGTGTCTGTAAAATTTACAATAACAGATGCACTTCCATCTGTAGCAGTTATTACAGCACTTCCGCCATTGCCCGAGACAATCATTCCGATATGCTCTGTTGCAAAATTACCACTTTCTAAAGTTAAAGTTATATTTCCAGTTGCTCCACTTGGTGTTAATGTAGTATCTAAGCTATAGTCTTTAAAGCTATAATTATTACCATCGACATTCATTGTTGTGTTTATAAGTCCTTTGTCAATAACTTCTTTTTTTACTACTACTTCAGGATTGTCTCGAGGGATAGAAAAGTTAATAATAAACTCTTCATTCTCTTCAAAGCTTCTTGTTGTTTCAGCGATTGTATTATCTATTGTAATTCTTTGCCAATTTGCACTTGGTGGCATATCTATATTATTATCTACTTTAGAGATATAATTTACACCGTTATGAGTAACAGACTGAGCAATGCTATAAACCTTTGCATTACCTTGCTCATCTAAAGATGTCCAATCTCCTTTATAGTTTGCTAATCCGTTTAGTATTAGAGATATTTCATTTATGCTAGATGTATTTTTATTTATTTGTTCAATTGCATTATTTAGTTCTGGAATAAAAATTGCTAATTTTTCTGACAATTCTTTATTTTCTTTAAGCCATATTGCAACGGCTTTTGAGTATTTTCTTGCACTTTCATAATTCGGTCTATCAGGAAAAGTTGATAAAGCTGTTATTACTGTTTGTATTTGATTAATCATTTTGATAATCCCTTATTAACGATTTAATTTCTAATGTATAAGAAGTATCTTCTGGATCTACAGGTGTGTCTAATTCTGTATATATCCCTAAAATATTTGTAGCATAGATACCTCGTGCAGGAATAAACACGAAAGGTTTTCCTTGTATTTTAGATAGTTTTTTATCTAGAATATTGAAATCCATATCTGTGTAAACCTCTGCTGTTATGGTGTTAAAGGCAAGTGCATTTTTAAAGTTTATATTCCCGAAACGATCTCTATCATCTATATTTATAGAGGACTTATTTTGAGATAGAGAATTTCTTACTGTAAAGCCTAAATCTCTTTGCATACCTACAGTGCAAAAAGCACACTCAGCTATAGATCCTGGGTTTTTTATTTTTATAGTAACTGTAGTGTCGTAATAAATTGGAGGAGTAGCAGTAAATCTATCTACTATTTGCTCTTGAGTCATTGCTGCAATAACATTATCCAAAGTTTCACTTGGGATTATTGAAGACAATTTTTCTTGTAGTTCTTGCTCTGAAAACAAATAGTCTGCAAAATCTTCTAACTCATCTTCTACTAGATCAAAAGTTTTTGTATATATTTGTGCATTTGTATCATTATCTATCATAGAAATTTCTACTTCTTTTGCAACAAGACCAAAAAAACTTATTGCATCTATATTTATAGCTTTAAAAGTAACTTCTATACTTTCAGGATTTGTAGTTTTGCCTGAATTTGTATAGTCAAACATTCGAAGATAGTTCATAGGTTCACTATCCCAGATTTCTAAATTAGCTTTAGGAGTAAGCCCTTGTATGTCATTTAGTGTGCAATAGTAATTTTTTCCATCCTCTTCTACTGTACATATTTCAGCTTTTGCATATACTTTTTCTGGATTATATGCTTCATAATCTGTTTTAGGTACATTTGTAGTAAGAGGAGTTATTTGTTGTAGAGTATGTCCTATCATATTTATGCTCCTTCTTGTAAATCTTTTAATAAATTTTGTTTTTGTGTTTTAAGAACTTTTTTAGTAGCTTCCGCATGTTTAGAAGAGATAATATTTAGTCTTCTAAGCTCTGCAACAATTTTCTCTAGAACATCATTTTCTTTTTGTGCTTTTTCTTCTTTTATATAAGAAGTTGTATTTATAATTGTTGTTCTTGAGATATTGTCTTGTATTACCTCATTTTGACCTCTTATTAAATCTTTTAGTTCTTCTAAACCAAAAAAGTCACGCCCATCTAAAGGAATAATAAGTTCGCTGTAATCTTTTTCTCCTATATGACCGATTACACCACCACGACCACCTTGAACCACTCCCCCATCTGCGAAAGGAACTATATTACTTGCTGTTAGTCTTTTGAAAGTTGGATAATCTAAATCCCAAAGTGCATCAAAATCATAATCAGGAATACCATAATTATCTAATAACTGATTTGCTTCACGATTATTTATTGAACCATCGGCATATCTATTATCAATTAAATTTTTCCCATATTCCACATTGTTAGCAGCTAACCAGCTCAAAGATTTTGAGATATCTTTAAAGTTATTAGCTCCTCTTGCAATAGATACAGCTAAATTATCTTCAGTAATATTTGGATCATTTAATAGAGCATTCTTCCAATAGCTGTACCCTGATGAATTCACATCTGGTGTACGTCCTAAAACTTCTTTAAAAGCTTCACTTACAGAACTTGGTTTACTACTAGTATTATTCTTAAAGCTATTTTCTAAGGCACTTTTTAACAGTTGCATTTGTTGTATATATGTACTATTTACGCTATTTATACTACTCTGAAGATTTTCATCTAAAGCAGCTATTTGACTATCTATACTGTTTAAAACTAAAGTAGAAGACTCCAAACTTTTATTTAGATCATTTAATGTTGCAGATTCACTTTTACCAGCTAAGTCTTTTACTTCATTTGCAAGTGTTTTAAGTCTTCTTTCATACTCTTCTGCAGTTTTACTGTCTGTTTTTATGTATTCTGCATAAGAAGTTGCATATTTACTAAAATCGCTAGTTAAAGAAGATACATCTGCTTTATTCTCAATACCATCTTTTATCTCTTTGTAAAGTCTATTATATTCTGCAACTGTAAAGCTATCTGCATTTTCAGTTAAGCCCATTATATCTCTATAAGTACTGTTTAAAGACTTAGTTGTATTTTCAAAAGCTTTTACAAGATTTTGTGCAGTTTTTTGCTCTTCTTGTAGTTGTTTTTGTCTTTCTTGTAACTCTGTCTTTCTATTATTGTTTTCTTCTGTTATTCTATCTATCTCAGCTTGTTTTGCTTCTTTTAATTGTTCTAAGATATCTTCTGCTGTATCTAAAGAAGCATCTTTTACAGTAATAGAGTCTAAAGTTAGAGTCTTAGGATTTGTAATATTATCTATCTCTTTTATTATGTCTGTATAATCTTCTATTAGAGATTTATTAGCTTGTAAAAGTTCTAATCCTGCATCTGTTAAACCATAAGTCGAGTTTTTAAGAGCAATAAATAAAGAGTTTAATTCTTCCATATCTTTTGCAAGATAAGTTATATCTATAGCAGAAGCTAAATCACGTGCTAGTTGGATATCTGTTTTAAGGTCATCTTGATATGTTTTTGTATTTTTTCTACTATTTGCCATAGCATCAGATACTAGTTCAATTTGTTCAATATAATCAATCACGTCTGCAACGCCATTTGAGAAAGTTTGATTAGTTAGTCGTCCTAACTCTTTTGTAACTTCTATTTGTGCTGCCATGTCTTCTACATTGTTGCTCAACAATAGAGAAAACACATCAGTAGCATTATATGCTTCGTCAATTAATAAATCTAAATCTCCAGCTCTAAAAAGATCATTTACATTCATTGTCAACATTGGTCGAAGTTTTTCAATCTCTTCAATATTTTGAGTAATATATGAAGATAGAGATGAACTACCTCTTAATCTATCAACTTCTTTATAGGCTTCAGCCAGTCTTTGAGTTTCATAATACATATTTCCTGTTATTGAATCATACATATCTTGTAAATCCTCAGACTGATCTGATAGTTCTTGTATAGAAGAAACAATTGTTACAGCATATTCATTAACTACGTTTTGTAAATCATTTCGGAACTGATCTATAAAATTTTGTAGTTGATTACCAAAATAAGGGAATCGAGTAGCCACATTATTTACTGTCTCCTGATAGTCATCTAAGTATCTAACGATATTCAACCCATCATAAGGCTCAAAATCTTCATCTCGATTATAGAAAGGTTGTACCATTTGAAATAATTCAGCCATCAATCCACCAAGCTCACTAGAATCTGCGAATATGTCGTTTATTGCAAACTTGAAATCTCTCTCGAAAGACACATAAGAAGATATAATTTTTAATTGAGCTGCGCTACCATTTTTTTCAATTGCTTCTAGTAGAGATATTTGTCTATCTAGTCTATCGGTAACGATTTTATAATCTGCTTCCATCTGCTTTCTTTGTGTTTGTGCAATATCAGAAACAGATATGCTACCTCCACCACTAGCACCACCAGCTGTACTACTACCATTAAACATAGTCATTACACTAGCCATTAATGCAATCATTGCTCCTACTCTAGCAATAGCTGTATAAGGATCTCCACCTCCAGCGTTTGTAACAGCTACGGTAGCATTTGCACCAGCTTCTGTCATTTTTGCACTTGTATTTGCTGTAGAAGCTGCAACTCCAGCTGTAGCAGCAACTGTTGAAGCTTCTGCTTTAAACATTTCACTTAATGCTACTGCTTGATTTGCTATTTGTAGTCCAACTTGTAAAGCAGTAAGTACTTTGTATCCAGTTGATTGTTCTTCAAACATTCCAGCAGCAGCTCCTGCCATAGCAGAATATCCATCAATTTGATTACTAAAATACTTAGTTTGGTCTTTTGCATACTTTTTACTATTTTTTTGAGCAGCAGTTAAACCATCATTATATGTTTCCCAAGTTTTATTGTTTTTGCCTAATTGGGAAAATGCATCTGATATACTCATAATTGACTTTGCAGTTCCGTCAAGTCCGGCAACATCAAAATTTATTTCAAAATTAAAACCATTTTCAAAACTTTTAAGATTATCTAATTCTTTTGTTAAGGCTTTTATATTGTTTATCTTTGATTCATTCTCAGTATATTGCTTTGCAGTTATTTGCCCACTCATCAATAACTCTTGATTTTTAAGATGCAGTAGAGCTTGTTGTACTGGAATTTTATTTTCCATAGCTATTTTTTGAGCTTCAATCTGTTGTTTAATATCTGTTTCAATATCAGCTAAATTTAATCCATTAAAATCGTTTTTCATAAAGTCAAATGCAGTTTGTAGTTGCTGTGCAGTTAGAGTTCCACTTTGAGCTAAAGATACCATTTTTTGATTGGTTGAATTTAACCACTTTTCGTATGCAGTTCCTGTTGTTTGAATAAAGCTATTATATGCGATTTCTTGTTGTTTTATCTTTTTTGCAATTTCTGCAGAAGTATCTACTTCATTTACATTTTTTTTAGCAACTAATATTCTTTTTTTATTAGTTTCTTCTTTTGTTATTGTGTTTTCATATTGTTTATTTAAAGCTATTAACTCAAGATTTAGAGCTCTTATTTCAGCTTTTATTTTTCCATCCCCACCTTTTCCAAACATTTTTTCAAAAAGGCTAGTTTCTTCTAATGATTTTGTTTTTTCTTCAATTTGACTATAAACATCAATTACTCTTTTGTTTAACTGATTAATAGTTGTTAACTCATCTATATCTTTAAAATTGTCGTAAAACTCATTTACTTGTACAGTTAATTTTGCTAGTAAACTACTTGTACTATTTATACCTTTTTTTACATCATCAAAAAAAGGTTCCACAGAAGCTCCAGCAAGAATATTAAAATTATTTGATAAGTTAGAAACAGCAGTATCATATGTTTCTAATGGTTGTACATCCTTTAATTTGCTATTTATAGTTTCATATATATTTGAAGATTTTTTTAGTGTTTCATTTGTTAGCCCTAAAGAGCCCAATAATCTTCCTAGTTCACTGTTTGACATTACAGTACCAGTTGCAAGTCCATCCACACCTGCTAATAACTGATTAAACTCAACTCCAGCACTTCCTGCTGTAACTGATAATTTTTGAGTTAAATCAATCATTTCTTTATTTGATACACCTACATTTTTCATTGATGCATACATAGCTTTATAAATTTCTACTGTTTGATCTAAAGTATGAGGAGTAGAAGCATTAATTTTAGTAAGTTCTTCAATACTTTTAGTAGCTTCTCTATTTGCTAGTGCATACTTTTCTTGTATAGATAAATACTTTCCTGTGCTGTCAATGTTTTCAGAAGTAACAACAGCTAAAGTTGAAAGTCCACTTGAAAGATTTTCGGCTGTTTTATTATAATTTATTCCTTGTATATAAAGTTCTTTACTTGCTTTTGCAACTGCTAAAATAGGTACTGCAACTGCTGCAAATTTTACTAATTTAGACTGTACACTTGAAATTGTATTTGAAAAGCCAGCCATTGAAGATGAGCTTGTTTTGGTTTTGTTATCTAAGTTATCAAAGTCTTTTGCAGTTTTTCTAACACTGTTACCTATATTATCAAACTCTTTTGCAGTATTTTTTAGGGAGTTGTTTCTCTTTACAAAAGAGCCTACAGAGTTATCCAGCCCTCTTACAGAGTTTGCAGTAGTTCTAGAATTATTACCTAAAGTTTTAACTCTATCAGCAACAGTATTTATAGCTTTACTGTCTGCTTTAGTAGTTATCTTTATGTTTATATTCTTATCCACAACAAACCCTTACTTATCATTTAACTTTTTATTTTCTATTAATAACAGCCTTTTACAAGCTTTTAGTGTAAACATATAGTCCACGTCCAGCTCTTTACAAGTTTTTTCTACTACTGTTGTATCTACCTCATAGATCATTCCTGTAAATGTAGGTACTACTTTCATAGATGTATAGAAGATATCTACAACTATTTGTTCATCTTCACTTAGCTTAAAATCTTGCATTGTAGAAAATTCTGCATTCTCTACATATGCAACCAGCTTCGCTACTTTTTTTCTTTAGACTCTGCAAGTGCTTTTAAAATATCTGTCATAACAACTTGCATAGGGAAGTTGTTTTTCTTTGCATCAGCTTGTAATTTATCTTTATCTTTTCCACTAATTAGATATTCAAATCTTTTTTCATCTGCTTTATTATTTAGTTCAACAGCTGCTGCTTTTTGTACCTTAGGAGTTAATTTTTCTATTTCAGATAAAAGAATTCTTTGCTCTTTTAAAACTTCTAACTTTTCTGGACCTTCTAAAAGAGGAATCAACTCTGCGTTTGTAGACTTTCTATCTTCAAGCATCTCTAACTTATCATTCAATTTCTTGTAATTTTCAACTGCTTCAGCGTCTGCTTTATCTAAAGCTTCCAGTTCTTTTTTTTGCTCAGGTGTCGCAAAAGAATAAATTACTTCATAAGCTTTCTCATCAATATGTACAGTTACAGTAAATTTTGTTTTCATTTTTTCCCTTTTTTATTTTTTATGCATCATATAGTTCAAATAGATTTTCACCGTCTTTTTTAAGACATTTACCTTTTAAAGAGATTTTTGCAAAATCACTTCCAGAAATTGCGAAGTCTCCATCAAAACTTAAGTTAATAGAAGGAATCACTAAAATCTGTGCTTTATCTGTTGCTAAGTTCACACCATCTACGATAATTTTCCCAAAGTTGTTTTTCTTAGCTTCAGGCTTTAGCTTTTTAACTGTTGCAGGATATGTTCTATTTGCACATTTTGCTACATCAAAAGCACCTGCTGTAATATCTTCAGTCGCAATGTGGATCTTAGTTCCTGTATCATCCAAAATTAGCTCACCAATAGCAGCTGCTTCATCTTTTGCTCTAATAGTTTTTCCTGTAGGAAAAATATCTCCAGCTTCGTAAGTAATTTCTTCTACTAGACCTTTAAAAGCAAGTGCAAGATTTGTTAAATTTAAATCTCCAATCTCAGTTGTAAACTCATATGTAGCTTTAGTATCAATTTCAACTACAGATTCCTCTACATTTTCATCGTTGCTTAGTAGCTCTTTTTTTTCAGAACTTCTAGCTAGATTTACACTTTGTTGATATCCTAAGATGATTGCCTCTGTTTCACCAAGTGGTAAAAAACTAATTGTTGCAGAACTAAGTCTTGCTATCTTTTCATTTGCCATTTTTTTGTCTCCTTATTTTTCAATTTTAAAATATTTATTCGCCACTTTTGGAATAAAAGCTTCTATAAAAACTATCGCTTTAGTACCCATATGGGAAGTTATTCCAATTACCCCTGCAGTCACAAGTTCATTCAAACCAACACCTTTACAAATAAGATAAGTTACAACTCCCACAAAAGCAGCTATAAACATATCTCCTATAAATTCGCTCAAAGAAAACCTATCTATAAGTCCTGCTTTGCTTTTTCTTATGTATGAAGTAATTCCACCTGCAAAAGATAAAATACTCACATAAAGAATCACCCACATATACTTTGTAAAAAATGCTGTTATAACTTCCATGCCTAAAACCTACATATCAAAAAAATCTTGTTTTTAGCTATTCTGTAATAGCACCATTTATTACCTTACCCGTTGATTGCTCCACACTGTAAGCATATTCAATAAGCTCAGCTATCTTATCCAACCTTTTTTCTTCAATCTCTTTTTTTGTGTAATAACTATCAACACCTTTTACAACAACCTTATAAACAGGAACTCTATTGTCCCAAAGAAATTGCCCTGCAGAAGTGGCACATCCTGTAAATATTAATACAGAAATAAAACCAGCAATGAGCATTAAAACTATTTTCTTCATCTAAACTCTCCTTTAAAAGTTATTATTTTTTCATTAGATACTGTCTCTTTACCATCTTTAAATGATCTGTCACCAGCTTCAACTACTGCAATAAAATATTTAGTAGCTCTTAAAAGTCTAGGAATAACCAAGAGTTTATCTTTTGAGTACCATTTGCTATTCATCCCAGCATTTAAAACAACTGCTGTCATGTTGTATAAAAACATCACATCAGTAAAGATTTTATCAAGCCAAGTTACACCATGAATATATCCATGGTCGTGGGGACAGCAACACTTTTTAGAGATATCCAAACCATAAAGTGTATTTGGTACAAGTTTCCCTGATAAATCCAAATCCGAACCACAACCGTTGCATTCTTCTTTTATAGCTTTGTCTCTATTTTCCCACCACTCTTTAGTTGCGTATAAAGGTAATTGCATATTAAACTCCTATTTTGACTAATACAGTAACTGCATAATCTTTTTTTTAAAACACAGAATTTTAAAATAATAGATACGAAGTAAGAAAGAGAAGTCTTTCATTGCAATTTTTCCTAGAAAAACTTCGCTAGATTAACTACTTACTAAAGTCCTAAAATACCTATCATTAAATTTATAAGGTTAAAGAAAAGATGCAAAATTTTGAAAAGGGTGTTATTCAAGCTTTAAAAGATGCAAATATAAATACTCAAAAATACTTTGGAGAATTTGCAAATCCTCAACAAGTAAATATAGACTTAAATAAAGTTCCTATAGTTTTTGTGGATTATACAGGTTCAACTCCTGAAGGAAGACTCAAAGAAAATCATGAGTTTTATTTATATATAGCTCATCTTTCATATTCAAATAATGAAACAAATAGATCAAACAAACACTATGAACTATATGACTTATTTAAAAATATAAAAACAGCTTTAAACCTAAAAAGCTTTGATGATAGTGAACCAATAACTTGGGGTAAAAAACAAAAGATATTTGATGCAGTTACACAAAAAGGTTATCTAACAGTATTTACTCAAGTATTTACAGCTGAAATTTAAAAAGGAGAAGAAATTGAAAAAGTTACTTATATGTAGTGCTGCTGGTGCCGTACTAGCATTTAATAAAGATGAATCTACAAATACAATCACTATTGCTGTTGTAGGTCATTGGAAAGGTCATATTCATGGTGAGTTTGATTTAACTGTTGAAGATTTAAAACAAATCAAAACTAACTTTGATAACTCAAGTTTAGATGTTGTTATTGATTTAGATCATGCAACACTTTATCAAGGAACAGGAGAAGCCTATGGTTGGATAAAAGAACTAGAAGTTGTAGATGAAAAGCTACAAGCAAAAGTTGAGTGGTTAGAAAGTGGTAAAGAGTTAATTGAATCAAAAAAGTACAAATATATTAGTCCTGTATTAAGTCCAAATACTATTGATGAAGAAACAGGAAACAATATTGGTTGGACTTTACATAGTGCTGCTTTAACAAACAGACCATTTTTTGAAGACCTTGGCGAAATCAAAGCAAACAACAAATCAAATACAAAGGAGATTGAAGAGATGAAAAAAACTCAAGAAGAGTTAGAACAAGAGAACGAAACTCTAAAAGATGAAAATCAAAAACTAAAAGATGAAAAAGTGGAAGCTGAAGTTGATGCAGCAATTACAGCTAACAAAGTAAGTAAAGAACAAAAAGATTCTTTAATTGCTTTAGGTAAAGCAAATCCTGAAGAACTTACAAAACTTTTAGCAGCTGCTAAACCAAGTAATCCATTTGGAAATGATGGTGAGCATTTTGCAGGTTCAAACAATGGTGGTGGTCAAGATGACAAATATGATGTATTAGCATTAGGAGGATTTAACTCATGAAACAATACACAGGTGCAAATGTAGCAAATATTACAAAGATTAGACAAAGTGATGTATTTATTGGAAATACTATAACTGTAGTAGGAACTGTAACTGTTCCAACATTAGCAGATGGTGAAGCTTTAAAGCTTGGAACTTTACTTAGAAGTTTAGATGGTGGATTAACATGGGATGTTAAACCTGCTACCTTTGATACAAGTGCTGATACGGATGATATCGTTTACTATGAAGGTAAAACATATAAATCAACAGCAGATGGGAACGCAAACCTTCCAAGTACTTTAGCAGATTGGGAAAACTTAGGTGATTGGGATGCAAATGGTATTTTATACAATGATATTACAACAACATCTAAAACCACTGTTGTAGTGACTGCATCAGCAAAAGGTAAATATTTACAAGGTTTTGATGAATTTTTAAGACCTATAATGTTTAAAAACAAACTATTTGTTAAATAAAAAAAGGAGAAATAAATGACTTTCGTAAATATTATGAAATTATGGACGCTTACAACTATGTTAAAAGCGATTATGCAAATTAAGGTGTCAGGAACTTATGTTTTTGATAAATATTTCAAAAAAAATGCAAAAGGTATTCTTGGAAATACTGCCAAACTTAAAATTAAAAGAGGTGGTTCTATTGTTCTTAAATCATTAGCAAAAAATGCAGACAGATTAAGAAGAGATACAAAAGATGTATATGAGCTTACTATTGAACTTCCAAGATTTGGTTTAACAGCTGAGATTTTAGCCCATGAGATGAATGAGTTTGAATCATTAGAAGGTGAAGCAAAAGTTGAAGCAGTTTCAAAAAGAATCAAAGAACTTATGAAAGAGCATTTAGATGATTACGCAACAACAATTGAGTATATGTCTATTGGTGCATTATTTGGAAAAGTGATTGATGGAGATGGAGTTGTATTGTTTGAGTTTACTACAACAGATGATCCAATTGAGTATAAAAGTGTGGATCATGTTGAAACACTAGACAAAATTGATGATGCTTTAGTTGAAGAATTAGGTATGGAAGTACCTTATGAGATTCTTGCTTCACCTGTATTTATTACAAGATTAGCAGCAGTTGCAAAAGCTAACAATGAATTTAAAGATAGTGGAGAAGCTAAATGGCTAGATGAAGATGGAAAAAGAATTTTGGTTTACAACTCTAAAAGATATATTCCATTTAGAGCATCTTGGACAGATGAAGATGGAAATACACATCCATTTGTATCTGAAGGTGAAGCAGTAGTTATCCCATTATCTACAAAAGTATTTGAAGCTGTTTATGGAAGAGCAGATCATACTGATGCATTTAAAGCAGCTCCACAATTATATTTTGCATCAGCTCCAGAGAAGATGCAAGGTGGAAAAGGTTGGAGTTTTGACACTGAGGTTAAGATGATTCCTTATTGTGCAAGACCAGGGGCATTAATTAAACTGAAATTCTCAGAATAATTAAAAATCAAAATAAAAGCCTCTAGGGGCTTTTATTTATAAATTCGACTAATCTATCGAATAAAAAGAGAAAAGAGTTTTTAAACAGGTTTTAAACACCATAGCTAAAGGATTTAAATTGATTACAAATGTAGATTTACTAAAAGATATAAGCCAACAACAATTATTAGAATTATCTGACCTAAATGCAACTGGAGAAATAGATCAAGATGTTATTGATGATTCTATTAACGATGCCATATCTTTTATTGAGTCTTACATAATCTTACCATTAAATCCAACTAAGCTTTTAAAAAAGATTATAGTTCAAGAAACTATATATGAACTAAGAGCAAAAAATAGACTACTAAGTGATGAGGATAAAGAGCTAAGAAAAGAAAACGAATCTAAGCTTTACAAGATGAGCGTAGGAAAACTTATCACAGAAGAAAGAACTGATACCTCTACACCTGTTGTATCTTCAAACTATGCTTTTAGACATAGACCTAGAAAAAAAGTAAGAACTAGAGGGTTTAGATAATGAGTGAAAAAAAACTAAGCAAAGCAGATATTAATAGAATTGCAGCACGTGGTCTTTTTGTAGATGCAAATTACTCAAGAGAGAGAATAGCTGAGACTTTAGAAGTTGGAGTTAAAACTGTAGATAACTATAAAACAAAAGATAAATCTCTTGGATTTGATTGGCTTACCCTAAGAGCTGCTAAACATATCAAAGATACAGAAGAAAACAAAGAGAATATGTACTCTCTTTTTATGCAGTATATGATGGACTCTTTAAAAGATATCAGAGAAAATGAGCAATTACCAGCTGAGAAAAAGACTCAAGCTATAGCCTCACTTGGAGATAGTTTTTCAAAGATGGGGAAAGTAGCAAGGCAAGAAGACCCTGAAGCTTACAAGTTAGGACTTATAAAACATGTAGTGCAACATATCCTTTTATCTTTAAAAGAGGTACTTGATAAAGAGACTATGGAAAAAGTTATAGATGTAGTTTACTCTATCCAAGAGGATTTGATAGATGTCTCTATTTGAAAAAAGTGAGCTTGTAGGTTTACTAAATAGTACCTATGAAGAGGCAATAGATGAAGGCAAATCTCAATATAGTGCCTTAAAACTTTCAAGATTAGAATATAGATCATGGGTAAATGACTTTGCAGCTGGATTAAAACAGCAAATCAAAGTTACTAACATTTTAGATCCAAAAAAAAAGAAGCAAAGAAAAGATAAGCAATCAAAAGACTTTCACTATTTTAGAGAGACTTATTTCCCTCACTACTATAGCTTAGAGGGTAAATCAAAGCTTCAAGAGCACCTAGAAGAGTGTTACAAAAGAATTATAGACAAATACAAACCTTACGGGATGAAGTTTGCAATAGCAGCTCCAAGGGGATTTGGTAAATCTACAGATGTATCTATTGTTTTTCCTATCTGGTGTGTGGTAAATGGTTATAAAAACTTCATAACTATTTTTTCAGATGCAATAGAACTAGCAGAGACTTTAGTAGAGTCTATCAAAGCAGAACTAGAAGAAAATGAAAGATTAAAAGCAGATTTTCCAGAAGCAACAGGTGTTGGACTTGTTTGGAAAATAGGAAACATAGTCACAAAGAACAATATCAAAATAAGAGCTTATGGATCAGGAAAAAGAGTAAGGGGTGTTAAGCATGGAGTGTTTAGACCTGATTTAGCCATAATAGATGATTTAGAAAATGATACAAATGTAAGAAGTAGAAAACAAAGAGACAAACTAGAAGAGTGGCTAGATGAAGCTATTGATAACTTAGGGTCAGTTGATGATAGCATGGATATATTATATATAGGAACTATTCTACATAGAGACTCTGTATTGGCTAGAAAACTAAAACTAGAGTTTTGGCATCCTGTAAAATTTAGAGCCTTAGAGTCATATCCTGAGAATATGGATATGTGGGAAGAGTTTTCAAGAATACACAAATATGAAGGTATAGAAGCCTCACATAACTATTATTTAGAACACAAATCAAAGATGGATGAAGGTGCTGTATTACTTTGGGCAGCTGTAACCTTAGAATCACTTATGAGAAAAAGAGCTCAAAACAATAGAGCCTTTCAAAAAGAGCAACAAAACAACCCAAATAGTGAGAACCAAAAGTTTGACTCAAGCAAATTTAAAAAGATATCACATACCCAAATGCCTAAACTAGATAGAGTCTATGGCTTTGTAGATGTTAAAGGGGATAGTAGTGATGGAGATTACTTTGCAGTTGTGATTGGTGGAGTTAGTGATGAAACCCAAAAACTTTATATATTTTACTCTATGCATAAAAGATTAAAAGGTCGTGCAGCAGTTTTAAAAATGCTTGAGATAGTAAAAAGTATAAAAATAAACCTTTTAGGTGGGGATAAAAATGGAGGCTTTCACTTCTATAGAGACTGGTTTAAAAGTGAAGCATGGCTAAAAGGTATAAAAATACCTCAATTAAAATTTACCCATCATACTGATAATAAAGAAGATCGTATGGGTGAAATGGAGTTTCCTATAAATGATGAAGATGTAATCTTTGTAGGAGAGCATCAAGAACTTTGGAATGAAATGGATGACTTCCCAGAATCAGACTTTGATGACCTACACGATGCTTTTACAGGTGTATATGATCTAAGTAAAATCAAAAAACTAAAAAAAGGTTCAAACAAAAGAACAAACGTAAGAGGCAATAATAGAAGGCACCAAAGACCTAAAAGAAACACTACAAGAAGAGGTAGAAGATGATAGTTGATAAAAATGGCAAACCAATATCTGCAAGTAAAAACGAAGTAAAAAATGACAAAAGAACAAACTTCAAATTTAGCTCAAAAGTTAAATCTCTAGTAGATTCACTAATAGAGCTTCCAGTTCAAAGTTCATGGCTAAATCAATATGAAATAGATAAGATAAATAGAGACTCAACAGTTATTGCTGCAAAAGCAAGAAGAAAATCTGCAACCCTAAAAAAAGAGATTTTGATAACTTGTGATGATGATATAATAAAAGAGAATCTAGAAGAGACCTTCAACTACGATGTTATAAACTCAATACTGGATATCCCTTTTCAAGGCTTTGGAGTATTTGAGTTAGTTTGGAAAGAGAAAGATGGTATCTATTATCCAGAACTAATTGAGAGATACTATAGAGAGTTCTTACTAAAAGATAGAGTTTTAAAATATGCACCATATGGAATACCACAAGATATCCCAATATATAAAGCAGTACATGGAGTATATGAAGCAAAACCAGATAAACCATATGGACAACCTTTATACAATCCATTATTTTGGTTAATAGAGTTTAAAAACGCTTCGATGGAATTTTGGGTAGAACTATTAGAAAGATTTGGTACACCTTGGGTTATTGCTAAAACAGAAGGCAACAAAGATGAACTAGCAGATGAGATTTATAATATGCTAGGTGGGGATGGTGCAACCATTGATATAGATGATGAGATTGATTTAAAAACAGCTGAGAAATCAGGAAACTTCAAAGAGCTTATTGAGTATATAGATGACCAAATAAGAGAACTACTAACTGGAGGAAATCTTACAGGAAATGTAAAAGGTGGTTCACACGCTGCAGCTAATGTACACAATGAGATTAGAGAAGATTTAGCTAGAGCTGATGAAAACATTGTAAATAAAGTCATCAGACAAGTTGTAAAACTATTTAAAGAAGGAAACTATCTAAACGATGATATCCAAGCAAAATTAAAAGATAAAGATGATCCAAACAAAGAGTTAGTTGATAGAGACAAAGTTATAGCTGATATGGGATATAGACCTAAAAAAGAGTATATAGAAAAAACCTATAACATAGAAGTAGAAGATGCAGCACCACCTCAAGAACAAGCTATGATACAAAACCATAAGATGAGTTTTAGTAAAGCTTTACCTCAAGATGAGTTAGACTATCAAACTCAAAATATAGATACCTCAAATCCACTAACATTTCAAAAGCAAATTTTAGAAATAGTTGAAAATAGTAGGTCTTATGATGAAGTGCAAAAGAAACTTTTAAGTTTATCAAAGAACATAAATACAAATGATCTATATGACAACCTAGTAAAGTATATGACAAACTCAAGCATACAAGGTGTAGCTGAGATAGAGGATGAGAACCCAAATGGTTAGATTTGATTTTAATCTAGAACCAAAAGAGGCTGTTGAGTACCTAAAAAACAAAGGGTATAAACTAAGCTTTGATTATACAGATGTTAGCAAAGAGGCACACCACAAAGCTTTTACAGTAGCTAAAATGACAAGTTTAGATTTATTAACAGATGTACACCAAGCACTTTTAAAAGCTATGAAAAATGGTACAGGTTTCGATGAGTTTCAAAAAAACATCCAACCAACCTTAGAAAAAAAAGGTTGGTGGGGATTAAAAGATATAGTTAATCCTAGTACAGGAGAGGTCAAAACTATAAATATAGGTTCAAGTAGACTAAGAACCATCTATGAAACTAACATGAGAACTGCTTACAATGTAGCTAGAGAGCAACAAATGGATAAGTTACCTTTGTCTGTTTATAGAAGATATGTTTCAGCCTTATTAGAAAATACTAGAGATTCACATAGAGCTTTACATGGAATCATAAAACATAAAGATGATGAGTTCTGGGTTCTAAACTCACCACCAAATGATTTTAACTGCAAGTGTAGAAAACAAGCTGTTAGTAAAAGGGAAATGAAAAAGCAAGGCTGGAGCATAACAGAAGGTAAACTAGAGGATATCGCTTCAGATGAATTTGCATACGATATAGCAGAACATAAATATAAACTTGACAATCTATACTTCCAAAAGGTACAAGCCTTAAGATGTCAGCAAAAAGCTTTTGCAAAAAACAAAAAGGTTTTATGCCCTTTTGAGGAGACTATAAAAGAAAATTATAAAAGTGATATGCTAAGTTTAAGACCTAGCAAACAAGAGTGGGATAAATTTGTAGATGATAGTTTAGATAAAAGTATTAAAAACCACCAATCCGTATATTTGGGTTTTTTAACGATGGTTAAAGGTTTAGAAAAATACTTAGATAAGACCCCTCCAAAAAGTGATTTAATACTTGCTGATACAGGAACTATAAGAAATCTAAGAGCAAAGGGTGCAGATAACTCTAATGCACAAAATCCTAAAAATGTTTTAACAATAGATCAAATAAAAGAACTACACACTAAGATACATATTCCAGATGAGATTTATGATGATGGAGATATATTATTAATTTATGATATAGATAAAGGGAAAAGCAAATTAGTAATAAAAATTGATTATGAGTCGAAAAAATATATTTATAATGATATTTATTCAGGTCAAGTTTATGATGATGTTGGAAGTCTTAAATACAACGTTTTAAAAGATGCAAAAAAGATAAAATAGGCAAGTAGCCGGGAATCGAACCCGGGACCCGATGTGATTTACACCCGAAAATGTAAATCCTCACCCGTTCTACCGCTGAAACTTACTTACTTGCCTACTTTTATATAAAAATTATAACATATTAGGAGATATTATGCAAATAAACACTACAGGACTTGACGACCTACAAGCAAAACTTATCAACATACAAGAAAAGATTGAGAACACACAGCCACTTATGGGTGAGTTGTCAAATCATCTTGAAAATATAGTTTTAAATAGTTTTGAAAAACAGATGTCTCCAGATGGTAAACCTTGGAGTCCTATTAAAGCAAGAAAAACAGATCCACACCCAGAGAAGATACTGTATTCTTCAGGGAATTTGCAAGGAAGCTTATATTCAAAAGCCACAAAAGATTCAGCTATAGTTGGACTAAATGCTGTGTCAAATAGTTTTCAATACCCACTAACACATCAATTTGGAACAGATAAAGCAGGAAGAAATAAGAAAGTTACGATAGTAGCACGTCCATTTATGCCTGTTGATGCAGAGGGAAAAGTATATGCTGGAGTAGAAGATGAGTTATTAGAGCTAGTAGAAGACTATATTGAAGAGTTTTTGATATAATCAAAATAAAAAAGGCTATACATGGACTCAAGTATTATAAGTGCATTAAGTGGTTTAGGTGGTGCATCTATTGGTGGTTTAGTTTCTTATTGGGTAATGAAAGAAAACAATAAACATAATTTAGAGATTAAAAACTTAGAGTTTAGGCAAAAGCTACTTGTAGACATAAGTATGATTTCATCAAAGTATTTTTACAAAGTACATATTTTATTTAATATTATTGGAATGAAAGAAATTGCTGGAACAAATATAGAATTTATTGATGAAAAGTATAAGTTGCAATTCCATGAAGATAATTTAGTTTATAATTCAAGAACTGAAGAACTTTTAGAAATAGAATCTAAACTTAATATACTAAATTTAGAAGAGGTATTTAAAATTATAAATACGTATGATGTTAGTATTTTAGAATTTAGAAAATTGATTGCTGAAAATAAAATAGCCTTTCCTTTTCCTGATGAGACAGCAACTTTTGTTAAAGATGTAAATAAATTAAAAATCAAATATTATGAAGAATTACAAAAAGAACTAAAGAAGTTAAAATAAGCTAGAAGCTTGTCTAGCTTCTTTTGTTATATCCTGAATTTGCCTTTCTGTTAAGTTATATTTTTTTGATAATTTTTTTGTTAGACCTATTTCTCCAACACATTTTTTATACTCCTTTAAAATTTCTTCATTTCTAAGAGTTGTTTTATAAGAAGGTATATAGTAAGTAGTGCCACCAAACTCTTTGATTACAGCTTCTAAATCAGTATCATCTTTTTTTATAAACTTAAAAAACTCTTCAAATAAGTCAAGATTAGTAATTGCAGACACTTCTATCCCCTTTCATTTCTTTTTTGAAAGTATATCAAATTTAATTGCAATATGCAAGATAATATTATTTTATATTTCAATAAGTCATTAATTTATAATAGTATTACATTTTGTGATTAATTAGGCTATAAGAAGATTTATAGCCTTTGCTTGTGAATTAAGCGTGTAGATTTTTTATAGGATTATTTATTTAAAGTTATTTCCAAATAACATCATAGCCAAGGCTTTTCAACTTATCTTGTAAATAATTAATATCTTTAATTAAAAGTTTCCTATCCTCTCTTAGATTTTTTAACTCTTCTTGTTGTTTTAATATAATTATTAAAGCATTTATAGACGTTACCAAAGCAATAAAAATGCAAGAAGAAAGTAGTACATGACCAAAATTTTTAATTAAGCATTTATTTAACATATTTATTCCTTATCCCATATATTCTAAAGCTAAAATAATACTTTGAGCTTCATCTGTTTTAAAAGCATCTATCCTAGAAGCTTTATATCCAGCTATCTTACAAGCTAGTTTCATCAAAGCCTCTTCACTCTTGTCTCTAGCTTTTTCTTTCCATAAAACTCTTATCTTCTTTTTTTGTGCATCAGTTATTAAAGTTACTCTATCTTTATCACGTTTTAGCATAGGTATATCACTTACTTTTCTATAGCAAAAATCTAACAAAAGTTTTAGCTGGTCTATACTCATATCTTTTAAACTTTCAGCTGCAAATCTGCTTTGCATAAACTCTTTTCTCTCATCTTCATTATTAAATACATTACCTTTATTTATCTGTATTTTAGTGATTAGATTTTGTTTGTATTCTTTCTGTTTTGGTGTCATAATAGTCCTTTTAAGATTTGTTGTAACCTTTACAACTGTTACAACTCCCACCCTTTAGGGCTTTATTTGTGGTTGTTGTAGTGGTTGTAGTGGTTTCAAGATATTAATTTATAAGTTACAGGTCTACCTTTTTTCTCTTGGTGTTTAGACCAAAACTTATCCACATATTTTTCAAGTGTATCTCTTGCAGTTTTATCTGTTTTTTCATGTCCTACTGCTTTGAGTAATTCAGTTTGCATCATTCCATCTTTTGCTTTTTCAAGAACAGATTTTGTTTTTCTTACAAACTCTTCCTCGTAGGTTGACATAGTAGAATACACTTCATCAAGCTTTTCAAGTTTCAAAGATTTTGTATTTACAGACAATCCAACATCTTTTACTAAACTTCTTGCATGGGTTACTGTTAGCATAAAGTGAAGATTATTTTTATCTCTTGCTTTTTGTACAAGCTCATATACATTGTCAGGAGAGTTTATAAACACTTGAACCCCTGATATGGTAGAACCTGACTTTGTAGCATGATGCATGATAATAATAGTAGCTCCTGCATCTCTCATCTTCATAACTATCTTCATGAACTCTTCAGATTGACTCTTTGAGTCAGTATCCACATAGTCTTTTGTAGTCTCAAGAAAAAAAACTATTCCCTCAAAGTTTCCTACAGTAGCCTCTTTCGATATCTCTCTTAAATGCTCCATTGGAGTACATCTAAGCTTTGAGTTACTCACATATTCTATTTTAGGATTTGTTATAAGAGTTTGGTTTACAGCTCTATCTTTCAGAGTATTTAAAGAGTTATCCATATCAAGATATATTACCTCTTTAACAGACTCATGTTTTGCAATAGTAGTTGATAGCCCATATCCCAGCCAAGTCTTACCTTGCTTTGGTGGAGAGTAAATCAATGTCACAGAATTAGAATATAAAAAATCATCTATAAAAGCTACATTCTCATCCATATTAAAATCATCAGGAGATAAAACCACCCCATCTAAAAAATTAAAACTCATCTATTACCTCCATATCTAGCCTTAACTGTATTCAAGTTATCTTCAAGTTGCTTTTTTATTGTTTGTGCCTTTACAGGCTCTTTAGTTTCAAGCATCTCAATCATTTCATCAAAGGGATGCTTTCTCTTTAGTTCTACAAATAAGACTTTTAGAAGCCATTTATTTAACAGCTCTTGATTGTCTGTTTTTAGCTGCTTTAAAAAGTAGTCATAGAACTGTGGAAACTCATCAAAACTACTTATATGTGCAACCATCCTCTGATATGCTTCATCCATTTTATTATCACCTGTCTGTGGGGTTAATTCCATTATCTATATCCTATATATTCAGGTTCTACAACCTCCAGTTTGTCAGTATCAATTAAAATCATTAATATTGTTTCAGGCTTAAAATTGTCAGCACTCATTGCTTCCTCTCCATAATCTACATGAATACTATGAACAGGAGCCATAGTATTTTTACAGTTTTCTCCATTTTTGGCTTCGTGGAATACATATTCTACTTTCTGTAAATCTCTATGTTTAAAATCAAATATTAAATCACCTGACTTTAAAAACTTTGCAGGAATTTCAATTAATTGTTTCATCATCCACCCTTTACTATTCCACATTTTTTGCATTCAAACACAGCTCCAGCATAAACAGCTATAAGCTCAAAATCATGTTCACAGTTAGACTGTAGCTCTTTGATTCTTTCATATTTTTCAGCATTATCTGCATTGAGCTTATCTATCCTCTTGCAATTGTCAGCTATATACGCTTCCATTGCTTCTATATCTTCTTTTGTTGTATCTCCAAACATTAATTACCTTTCAACTAATCTCAATAGAACAGCTAAACAGCTGCTCTATGAAACTACTTATTTAATATTGTTAAATTGTTATACTCTTCTTGTGAAACTATTTCTAAGTCAAGCATTTTTTTAAGTCTTTTTTCTCTTACTTTGTCTTTTGATAAAAGTTGATTGTAAAGCTTTTGTTCTTGGGCTTTATCTTGTTTACTCTTTCTTTTTTTGTCAAAAAGTTTTTGAAGCTTTATTACAATTTTATTTCTTTCATCTGTAATCCTATTAAAATGATTATTGTTCATCGTTCTAATTAAATGGCTTTCCAAAGATGGAAGTAAATTTAAGCTCATAAAAAGTTCTAAGACCTCAAGAAGCTCTGGCTTGTCAAATTCTTTAAAATTAATTTTACTCATTATCTTTCCTCATATCATCAATAATGACTAGATCTGGAATAACTCCACTAGCACTTAAACCATCTAAAAACCTTAATGCTTCTTTGGTTGCTTCAGCTCTATGAATATGCCCTGATGTAAAAAATTTTTTATTGTAATTGACTTCATAACCTGTATATATTTCAACACTCCAATTTGTCATTCTTTGCCATATTAAAGATACACTCCAATCTCTAGATAAACACTCACTAAAAAGCTTCTCATAGTTATCATCAAGAACTTCAAAATATTCATCCATTTCTTCATAAGCAATTCTTACTAAATCAATCACATTGTCATGCTTTAAATAAATGCAAAACTTATGAATATAGTTAGCAACTTTTAAGATATCACCTTCTTCAAAAGTAATAATCCCATGATTAAAACCTTTTTTTAGTTTTACCTTTGTTCCAGTTTCCATATTAGTTCTCCTCTATATACTCTTGATTATCCAACCAATCAACAGCATCATTTAAAACCATATCTACATCAGTTCCTGTAAAAGTCTTACTATCATCCAAAGTAAGCTTATATTTCTTATCTTCAAACTTTAGTTTAAACTTTTCACAATCACCTTCAAGTATTTTTAGAAGTTGCTCTAGCATTTTATGCACCTTTTAAATACTTCAATGACATATCAATAGCCTCACAAAACCACTTAGTCAAATCCCCATCATGGAAACATTCACTAGCTCTTAGATAATCTTCATCATTGTCTATAAAGAAAGGCTCACATATGATGCATGGTGCAACTGTATTTTTAAGTAAATATCCACCTCTATCCTCGCTGGTCTTTTGTTTGATACCTCTATCTTTATTATCTAGCCTTTGAACTAAATGATTTTGAAAAATTCTTGATACCTCTTTTCCTTTTGAGCTCTTATGATAATAAAGCATCTCACAACCAGAGGCCTCTGTATTAAAAGCATTACAATGTAAACTTACTATCAAGTCAGGTTCTAGCTCATTTATCTCTTTTGGAAGAGCTGCATATCCATTTTCACGATATACAACTACAATCTCATCTATCAAGTTGTATTCACTAAAGTTATGTTCAATATCATGAGCTAACTTTCTATTAAACTCAAACTCACTTACACCATAAGAGCTATTTCTAGCTCCTTGGCTGTTTTCACTGTGTCCGATTACTACTGCTACTCTCATATCAAACTCCTGCGATATCTAAAGATACTTGCTTATAGTTTTCTCTTTGATTTTCTCTTGTATAAAATCTTATGTACTGTTTAGAAGCTACAATTTCAACTGACTCTGCAATTATTGCCATAGCCTCTAACCATTTTGGATGAGTGATGTCATAACTTCTAAGAGCTAAAATTTTTCTAGGATTTACCTCACCTTTTTTATCCACTTCAAAAGCTTTTGAAATTAACTGTTGAATATCAGGATTTGAGTCCTGTGTTATCTCATGTAAATACTCATCAATCTTTTTCTTAGCTATTTGAAGCTTTTCATCAAAGATGATGTTATCAGCTGTTGCAACTTGGATTTTTGCCGTTCCAGAGAAGTTCTCAAGAGTAAAACCTTTTACACCTTTTTTAGTTTCAACCCCGTATTTATCAAGTAACAGTTCAAAATATGAATCTACTTCATCATAAGCATCTTCTTTAAACTTTTTAATTACCTCTGTAACACCAGCTGCTTTACCTAAAATAGAATCAATCATCTCATCTTTGAGTTTATCTTCTATTTTTACCCTCTCTGGATGAACGGATTCACCGTTCTTTTTTATCCACCAACCTTTTTCGTCGAGTTTTGCCATTAATTACCTCCTAAATTTAAGTTTATTACACCACCTGTATAACCACTAACTCTTTTATGTGCCTCTAGCATCTCTTCAGCTGTTTCTATATCTTCATTTGTAATCTCAAATAAATATTCAGCTAATGCTCTCATACCCTCTGTACTTAATTGACCTTTAAACTCAACACCACGTGCAGATGCTTCATGAATGTCATCAACACTCTCACCTTTTGGTATTTTTTGGTTTGAATAACTATGAATATGTACATCATGATTGTCATGATTAGTTAAAAATGATAGAAAATGATGTAACTCTTTTTTTCTACCTTTTAATTTTTCAAGTCTCTTTGTTAACTCTTTTATTTTTGGTGTTTCTTTTGCACCTTCAACTACTTTCATTAATCTCCTACTCATCATCAAAGCTGCATACTCTGACTCTGATACCTCAATTGTTCTTTTTGACATATAAATCTCCTTAAATTAAATTGTTGAGTACTCAATAAAATCTTCACCCCAAGGGTGAAGACTCTATGAAAACTCATTTTTCACTTCCATATAAACTAGCCCACCTCTCATACATTCTTTTACAAGCAAGGTTCAACTGTTTGGGCTCCACATATTCAGCATTAGGTTTAATCTCCTTCTCACTCATCATCTAACCTTTTCAATCTACTCTCAACAACTTCGAGACCCAAATAAGTAGCTAAAAGCCTACATATAAACTCAGCTTTGGCTCTATTTACTTGTATCCCAACCGTTCCAACTTTTAGCACAAAAAGAGGTTTGTCTTTTTGATTTATCTTTTTTATACTAATTGCATCACTCATTTCTTAACCCTCTCCAGCTTATTGTCAAAACCTATTTTTTTACTATTAGGTTTAGTTACTAACCAACGTACTATTTCGTTAAATACAACTCCTAACATCACGAGAACAATTACAGCAACCATCACTTGCACATCATCTAAATACATCCTAACTCCTTTCCTAATTCATCAATACTTTTTGTATTTTCTACACCTATAATTTCCGTTTGCAACTCCCCATAAGTTTCTCTGACCTTTGCATATATTTTGTATGGATTTGGATACTTTCCTCTTTTTACCAAGCTAATAGTAGCTTTAGAGACACCCAACTCTTTTGCAACTTTGCCGATTGACTTCTCATTAATTTGCTGTCTTAATATTTCTAAGGCTTTATCCATAAGTGCCTCATTTCCGTATCTAACTTTGTATATGCACCATTTTCTTGAATCTCTTTTAGTATATATGCTGCTCTTTTTTTATCAACCTTATAAAACCGTCTTCTTTTAGAATCCCTTTTATAGTTTCCTATACGATCAGCTCTCCACTTTTTCATGTTAGATTTATCTGCCATTATTGGTGTAGAATCTATCACTCCAAACTTTTGAAGTCTTTTCCACCATTTTGTCAAGCCAGCAATTGTCGTTTCAGATTTTTCTATTAAATAAGCTCTAGTCACTTCATCTTCATTTTGTAAAACCTTTAAAAGTTTTACAATAACTTCAGGTACATAATTTTGCTGTTTTGCTTTTGTTTTTGAATTTTTTGTTCTTATCTCTTCTCTAGTGTTATAATCAAATAATCCGAAATCATCAGCAACAGGAGCAAGAACTCCTGTATTTTTAACAAGTACATAAACCCTGTCAGTTAATGGTTTCTTTTTGCTTACAAGCTTTATATAACCAGCATTTAACAAAGTAGCTAGGTATTTTTGCAAGTACAAAAGTGATGGTTCACAGATAATCAACACATCCCCTAGCCTAAAACTTCTACTCCTTCTCATATAGTTCCACATCTTTTGTCTAATACTTATTTTCTTTTTGTATTCAACTCTATTATTTGTTGTCCCCATATTCTGCTCCACTTGATTTAAATATTTTTTGATTTACACTTTTGATACTATTCATCTTGCAAAATTGCTCAAGCCTTATAAGTTGAACTTTTACTTGTCTTAGATTTGGTGTCTTGTGATAAAAATACTCAATCAAATCATCTTCAATAGTTATCTCGCTAAGTTTTGTTAGCTTTTCTATATCATCAAAACAAATGGATTGAAACTCTACAAAAGAAACAATCCTTGAATAAAAGTGTCTATGCTTTTTTAGCTTTCTATTTGCCTCTTCCATACCTACTAAAAATAACACTATTCCTGTCTCATCATGTAAGTCTCTTAAGGTCTCAAGAACCTCATATTTGGTTGATTTTAATAAGGCATCAATCTCATCAATTATTATTATCTGAGGTTCAGCTATCAAAGATTCTTTAACTCTTTTATATTTTGTTGCGGCTTGTCCAGATGCATCTAAATTCAACTCCATACAAAGCTCAGCCAAAAGTGAACTTTTAGTCCATGTCTGAACTGCTCTTAATAAAACTGCATTTTCCAATGCTGCAATCTTTTCAAGAGAAAATGTTTTTCCTAAACCAAAATTCCCAAAACCCAAACCCATCTTGGGAGCAGTTCTAGGCAATCTTTTCAAATTTTGAAAACCCTCATACATTTTGTTATAATTCTTTGTTTCTATAAAATCCTCTTTCATTATTACTCCTATGTTAGTTTTAAGTCTCTGCCAAAGACTCGAACAACAAGTGAAAGAGGTAAACCCTTCACTTGTCTATCCAACCTTTGCTTGTTTCTTTGCCATTTCCCATAGTTCTGGATATTCATTCGCTAGATTATTTGTAGATTCATCAACCATATTATTTTCTAAATCCCAAATAAACCTTTCCACAAAACTTGTAAATGCTGGTCTACCACTTGGTAAAACCTTTTGTGGTTTTCCATCCTCATCTTTATTTTTAAAGTCATATCTGTTTGATTTTTCCAACTCTTCTTTGTCTTTTGCTTCGATTTTTGGTGATTCTCTTAAAAGTGCATCAACGGTATTGGTTCTCTTTGTTACTGCTGTGGTCTTACCTTTTATCTCATCACTTACTGCTTCAATCCTATCTAGGATTGTTGGATCATTTATTGATTGTGCTTCTTTTACTATTTTGTCCATTTGTTTCATAAGAGCTTGAGATTTTTTCTTAGCTTTCCGGACTAGATATCTATCTTGTCCTAAGACTGATCTATCTTCAGCTATACAAATAAACTGCATATTCTCATCAAACACATAAATCACACCCAAATCTTGCGATGCCATCACATAAACATAATGTCCTGTAAGTTCAACTAACTCTAAAGCAACATAATCACATCCATCATAAGCAATCCCTCTTTTACCAACTTTTCTTGTGATTGATTCTCCAAGAAGCATACAAAGCATTCTCTCATCAGGTATACTTTGAACTGGTGTAGTGTCCCTATTCCATTTTAAAATAGGTTTAGTTTTCAATGTAGAGTGAACTCTTTGTTCATACATTTTATCAGTCCAGTTATCTATCCACATTTGAAGTTCATCAGGGCTTGTAAGAACTGATAATTCAAGTCCTATATTTTCTTTTTTGATTTTCCATGCATCACTCCAAAGTTTCTTTTCCTCCTCAGTTTTTAATTTTTGTTGTTCTCTCCATTTTTCTTGAGCTCTTATTTTGTCTGCAAAAGACTGTCTAGCTTGAAGCTCTTTTCTTTGAGCTACATCGTGACCAATATATCCTGGTATTTGCTCAAAAAGCTCTCTTGATAAAGTTCCAAACAACCTTTCTACAAACGGCTTACACTCACCACTAAAAGGTGGTACAATATTCATATTAATACCTAAGTTTAAACATATAGTTTCAAAGTGGTTTGAAGTATAGTCACGACCATTGTCAATCACTACATTTTCAGGAATACCAAGCTTTAATATTGCTTTTCTAAGTAACTGAGAAATGGAATATGCAGATGAACTCTCACACACATGAAATACAGCTCTTCTACTAAATACATCAATAGCAGCTATCACACTATATCTCTTACCATCATCACAAATAACATCAGCTGGAGTTGAATCTAGTTCCCAATAGTGGTTTTTATACTTAGCTTTTGCACTCTCATCACCATATGCAACTAAATACTTATTCTTAGCACTATCAGGAGACTTTGAAAACTCAAAAAGCAATGGGTTTTTTCTCTTCCATTCCTCAAAATAGGCATACAAAGTGTCTCTACTTGGCATACTGTCACCAAACATAAAACACATATTTCTATATATCTCAGATATACGTGGTCTTGAGGTTTTCAAAAAGTATCTTTGTGCAGCTTCCTTTTGTTTGTCACTTAAAGCTTTTACACCCTTTTTTGCTCCTCTTTTATCAATAAAAGCCTCTACTACATTTATTCCTTTTGCTCTAGCATCATTAAATTTTTTAAGCCAATCAAACAGCTGTTTTTGTGTTATTGGAAGTATCTCATCAAACTGTATGTCATTTGATATCACTTCATCAAGCCATCTTGCAGCTGATAGTTCATTTGACCTTTTCATATAAAACTCAATGAGCCTACATCTAAGAATAGCAGCTCTTTTTTTCTCAGGCGATGCTAAAAGATACTTGTTTGAAAGTTTCGCTTTTGAAATGTTAGTATCAGGTTCATTTTTTTTTGGTTTGATTTTTTCTTTATACCTTTGTGGCAAGTCTTCAAGATTATAGTGTTTTACAGGCTTTGCTGAGCCTTCAACCTTTTTAAGAGTGTAAGGCGTTTTTTTTAGAGCTTTTAAAATGTTATTAGGTTTTATATCTAATATCTCTACTAAATCTTTAATTGTATATTCCATCCTAGTTCTCCCATGGAAGTGAACCTATCCACACTCCATCAACTTTAAGTTGAGCTATTATTTTTCTAGTTGGTCCACTTTTGTTATTTTTACTTCCAATAAATGCACCATCAAGAACCTGCGATACAATTGCATGACCTACACCATAAGCTTTCGCATACGCTGTTACCGCAAATCCTCTTTTTTGAAACCTATTGAATATTTCAGTCATCTCTTCAATTTTCTCAGTTCTAAGATTTTTAGCTTTTATCTTTATGAAGTTTTTATTTACTACCCCACTCATCCTAACCTCCTAACTTCTCTTTGTCTAGCCAAAAAATATATATGTCCATACATAGTTTTTTTCTCTGTATTTAAATCCCAATTACCACATCTAACAATCATTTTATTTCCCTTTTATAATTACTTTAGTTATCCACAGTTAAGCCCTTGTTTGCTAGTATTGAGTACTCAATTCAAAAAACAGCAAAAAGGACTTAAATATGAGCAATATAAGTAAAGAAGAAGTCATACATATGATGAAAATTCAAGCTAAACTAATAAGTGAATCATTTGAATCATTATTTGAAATCCTTGAACTAACGCCAGAACAAATTGACAAATTTAATAGACTTTGTGATGACAAAATGTATGCAAGATATGACAAAGATCATCCTGCAGACATAAAAGATAAAGAGTCTGTTAACAATGACTCTTGAAATGGAAAGCAAAAACTAATCTTTCATAGAGGCTTTTAAATTTAGGTTCCTTACCTTTTTTTAAAGCTTTATTCCATTTTTTTATCAATGCTTTTTCACTTTTTTTCATAACTATCCTTTCTATATTTAAAGTTAAGCCCTCTATTACCTTTAAGTTTAGTTTGTTCGCATGCAATCACTGTAGCCAAGGAGAAATGACATTCCAGTTTTAGACAATAAAGGACTTAAGAATAAATACTTTATTCCAGTGGTTTCTTGTTTTGGTACACTGTACTTACCAACCTAATCATTATATTGTCACAGTCCTACTACTTAATGATTTAAGGATTTTTATTATTACTTGGCACATAGCATCAATCTAGACTCTATTCGTATAAGTGACTCCAAGCTGAGTTTTTAAATAACACACCAACAAAACAAAAAACTATAACCTTCTTGATTTTTTAATCTTTTTCGTTATAATTTCCTAACTGCTTCGTTAGCTTGTGAAATTATAATCAAATATGTTTAGATTGTCAAGCTTTAATAAACAAATTTGTTAAGGAATTAAATATGAACTTTGGTGAAAGACTTGTAAAAGCCCGAGAATACTTAGGTTATAATCAATCAAAATTTTCTGAAAAATTAGATTTAGCCGCTCAATCTTTAGCGAGATATGAAAAAAATAAGACAAAACCTTCAATGGAATTTGTATCAAAATTAACAAATATGTTTAATATTAACTCTAATTGGCTATTAACTGGTACAGGAAAAATACTTTTAGAAAATGAAAGTAGTGAAAATAATAGTCTAGTTGCAGAACCTAAACCTAAATATGAACCAAGTAGTAACAACTACCAAATAGATCTATTAAATGTAAGAGCTGGAGCTGGAGAAGGTATATATAATTATGTTATAGAAACAGTTGATACTATTTCCCTGGATAAAAGTTTTTTTAGAACACCTATAAATACAAATAAGGTAAAAGGCATACAAGTGGATGGAGACAGTATGGAGCCAACTTTAAGACATGGCGACTATGTCTTAATAGATGAAAATATTACTTTTGGTACTAATGGTATTTATGCTATTCAGTATGGTGGACAAATACTTATAAAAAGACTTCAATTTAAAATAGATGGAAGTATTCTAATTATAAGTGACAATCAAAAATATGAAAAAGAGATATTCAATCCACAAGAAAACCAGCTACCATTTAAAGTAATGGGAATAAAAGTATTAAGTATTCAAAGATAAGGATAGCAAGATGAAAAATATAAAAGTAGTGATATTATTGCTAATAGCAATTTTATTATCTGCATGTGCAGGTAAAAGTTTTAAATGGAACGATGTGAGAAGTGTTAAAATTGGTGATTCAAAAGAAATTCTTGCAAAAAAAATGCATACAAAACCTTATAGGATTACAACTAGTCAAATAAATGGTGAACATATAGAACAATACATTTATGTATATGTTGGATTTGATGGTTCAACAAAAAGTGTATTGTTTCCTATAAAAAACAATAAAGTGGTTTCTATACCTCATGTTCCAGACGAATTTAAATAAATATATATTATAAATAAATATACCCTAGTTACATTTTATTAGCAAATAATTATATACATTGGGTATATTAGTAAGGGTACATTACAACAACTTTACAACCAATCATAACTTAAAAATAAACGATTTTTTTTCCTAATCCTTTCCATACTACATTTTACTTACAACTAACGATTCTAACGCAAGTATGCTATTAATATGAGATGATTAATTTCCAAGATTTTTATATAAAAAATGAATAAAAGGAAGATTTGGGAAAAAAGAGAGGCACTTACTTTTTTAATTTCACAGCCCTACAACTGCTACAAAGACGATATATAGGGCTTAAATTAAAAAAACGCCTTTTGAAATAGTGCTAACTTTTCTTTTACTCCCTTACAGATTCATCACAATACAGACAATCAAAATATATTCCCTCTTTTTTTAAAGGAATAATAAGATTTTCTTTTAACGTATCAATATTGTAATTAGCTAAAAAACTATAATCGATAATAAAATCAAATTTTTTCATCTTTGTGCAACTTTAGAAAAATTTTCTCATTATCATTTTTTAAAAATACTTTATTTTTAAATATGTCGACTAATTTATACCCTTCTATAAAATCATCTTTTTTTATCCATATATTATTTATAAGAACTTCATTACCAACTATAGCTTTTAGTACAAAACTATTTTGTTTTTTTATCTTTAAATTTTTACTTGTTAGGGCTGTATAAGGTTTCTTTTGATAAAACTTTTTAAAACTTATATCTAAAGATAATTTGTTTTCAGACAGACTCATAGTCTCAATTTTTGAAAAATTATTAAATCTTTCGATAAAGTCAAGGAATAAAAATAAATTTTTAGGATTTGATATAAGTGACAATTTTATATTTCGATAATCTCTTTTTATAAAATTAATTGTAATATTATTCTTTAATGAAAACTCTTCTATTTGTTTTAATAGCTTGATATAAGAATCTTTCATTTTAACATCAATTATCTTTTTATCAAGTTTTACAATTGTTGTAGACTCATTATTTGTGTCATAAAAAAGATAACTTAACAATAGTATAATAATTAAGGGGAAAAGAAATATCTCTATTTTTAATCTTAAAGATAAAGATTCAAACTTATCTTCTATGGATCTTAATAGTGACATTACCAATAAACCTTTTACTTTCAGTATCAAAAGTAATATCTTCTAAACTATCTTTTTTTATATTATTAAAAAAACTATATATAGCATCTTTTGTATCTGATTCCAACTTTAAACCCAATTTTGAATCTTTTAAAACTACAGACATAATATGTACTTTGTTTTTATTAGCTTGATCAAACAATTCTTCAACAACTTTACTAATACTTGTAAATTTAATCTCATCTTTTATGTTTTTTGTATTAGAGATTATATCTTTTAATTCAAAACTCTTATTATAAGTATTAAATTCATAAAAATAAAAAACAGATAGTAAAATAAGAAAATAGACTAAAAAATATTTTAAAATATTTGATTTAATTGGTTTATGAAAATCTAGTTTTTTATTCTTATCAATTTTTACATCTTCTATAACATATACATTATTTAGATTTAAACTTTTTTGTAAGAAATCAATTACTTCATTTATAGTTATCGTATTTTCCAATCTTTGACAATAATAAAACTGCATGTCTTTGTAAACAACTGCATAATCTTTATAAAGATATATTTCATTGTTTTTTGAACTTTTAAAAAATAAAAATTCTGGAATATCATCTTCAAAAACTATAACTTGGTATAAACATAAAGATTCAACATAAGAGTATATATATCTAGTTTTTCTAGAAAACTCTATACCTTTTAACTTTAAATTTGTAAGTAAAAAGTTTTTTACTTGATGTTCTAATATTTTTTCTGTGGAATTTATCTCTAATAGTTCTATAATAAACACCTTATTTTTTACTAATAAGGTATTTTATTATTAATTATATTTTAAAAGGTTTAAATAAATGTATTTTTTTATTATTAATTAAAAAGTTATGTCGTAACCTAACTCTTTTAGACCTTGTTTATTTTTAGTCCAGCCTTTTTTGATAGATACAAATAGTTCTAAATAACACTTTCTACCTGTTAATTTTTCTATTTTAAGTCTGGCATCTTTCCCTATTCTTTTAATAGCAGTTGCACCTTTTCCTATTATCATACCTTTTTGAGTACCTTTTTGAACAATAATAGTGGCTTTTATTACGTCTATGTCCTTTTTTTCTTCAACCTTATTTATCAATACATCTGTTTCATAAGGAATTTCATCACTTATATTTTCAAATATTGATTCTCTAATAAACTCTTTAAAGATGTCTCTTAAATGCTCAGTTGTCATAATCTCTGGGTCATAAAGATAAGGATGCTCAGGTAAATGCTTTACAACATCATCTAAAATATCTGAATGTTTTGTTTGTTTTTTAATTGATACAGGAATAATCGCTTCATAATTTTGTGAATATTTTTCATATTCATTTATCTTTTCTAAAACCTCATTGTTTGTAACATTATCTATTTTTGTTAAAAGTAAAATATGTTTTGTATTTTTTTTGTTTTTTTCTAAAAAATCTTCATAATGTGTAAGTTTATCAGTAACTGGTGCTAAAAATAAAATCAAATCACAATCACCAATAGCTTTTAATGCCTCATCTAACATAAACTGATTTAAAAGTTTTTCTGTTTCGTGAAGTCCTGGTGTATCTACAAATACAATTTGGTCATCATTATGCATAACAATTATATTTGATCTTTTTCTTGTTGCATTTGCTTTGTGTGAGACCATAGCAATTTTTTCACCTACTAACCAATTTAATAAAGAACTCTTACCTGCATTTGGTCTACCTACAACTGATACATATCCACATTTACTCATCAATTTCCTTCTAATTATTTTAAAAAGCTATTATATCAAAATATAACTACTTATCTTCTTCTATAACTTAAAGCCTCAAGTAAATGCTTATATTTTATATTTTCTGAACTATCTAAATCAGCAATTGTTCTTGATACCTTTAATATTTTATTTATACTTCTAAATGATAGATTAAAGTTTATTGATGCTTTTTCTAAAACTTCATTTGAGTTTTCATCTAAAACACAATACTTTTTTATCTCTTCATCTGATAATTTTCCATTTAGCTCTTTTTGTCCCCTTAATTTTTGTATCTTAAAAGCTTCGATTACATCGTTGTGCATTTTTCTTGAATTTATTGAGCTTTTGTCATTTATATTTGACTCATTCATTATTACATATAAATCAATTCTGTCTAAAAAAGGCTCTGATAATTTTGATTTATATCTTTTTATCTCTAACTCATTGCATCTACAATTGTTATCTTTTAATAAAAGATTACCACAAGGACAAGGATTCATAGCAGCTACAAATAAAAATTTTGTATCATATATAATTTTTGAGTTAGAACGACTTACAAGCAATTTATGGTCTTGTAAAGGTTCTCTTAGGGCTTCTAATATAGATTGACTAAAATGAGGTAACTCATCAAAAAAAAGCAAACCATTGTTAGCCAAAGCAACCTCACCTAAACTGTTTCCACCTAATATTGATGCTTTTGTACTAGTACAGTGGGGAGAACGTTGTACTCTTAAGGGTTTAAAAGATGGTTCTTTTAGATTCAAAGCTTCAAGCTTGGCAACCTCTAATATCTCCTCTAAGCTCATAGGTGGCATTATAAAAGGTAAACGCCTTGATATCATAGTTTTACCACAACCAGGACTTCCTTCTAATATAATATTATGATTTCCTGCTGCACTTATTAGTGCTGCTCTTTTGGCATATTCTTGCCCTTTTATATCTAAAAAATCTTGTTCATATTCTGTTACAAAATAGTATTCTTTCTCTTTGATTTTTAATCTATTGTATTCTAGGGATTGTTTTTTGTATAAAAATCTACTCTTATCTTCACTTTTAAAAAAATCAATTGCTTCTAATAAATTTTTTACACTATAGATTTTTATATTTGGTATTTTTGATATCTTTTTGGCACTCTCTTCACAAACTAAAACATTTTGTATCATATTTTTTTTAGTTAGTGATAGAATAATAGGAAAAATAGAGATACTATCTTTAATAATACCATTTAAGGATAACTCCCCAAACACATGAAACTGCTCTAAATCTTTTATTTTTTCTTCATAAAGTGATATTAACAAAGCAATTGATAAATCAAAGTGAGTACCAGTTTTCTTAATCTCACTTGGAGCTAAATTTACTGTTACTTTTTTAGGTGGAAATTTATATTCATTTGTAAGTAATGCAGACTTTACTCTATCTTTTGATTCATTTATAGCTGTTGAAACCATGCCAACAATAGTAAAACTTGGTAGACCTTTTGTAAAAGTTGCTTCAACAAAAACTTCACTAGCTTCTAATTCATTTAAAGTTGCAGATTTTATAATTTTCATATCATTACTTTATATAATTTTTTATATTATATATTAAGTTGTATTAATATAATGATTTTATTTATTTTTTTGATTTATACAAATTAATTTAAAAGGAAGGAAGGGGAAAGAGAAAAGAAGAATTAGTTATTGTTTTTTAACTTCTTCTTCCACTCTTTTTCAAATTTTTTTCTTTTTATAATAGATAAGTTTTCTATAAATAAGTGTCCTTCTAGATGTTCCATTTCATGTTGCCATGCAACAGCTAAAAAATCTTCACACTCCATAGTTTGTTTTTCACCAAATCTATTATAATACTCAACTATAATATGTTGTGCTCTTTTTACCTCTTCGTTAAAACCTGGTACACTAAGACACCCTTCAATAAAAACTTGAACTCCATCTTTATGAGTGATTACAGGATTAATTGCTTCAATTAAATCAGCTTTATCCTGTATATCCTCTTCATTTGGAAGATTTATAACTAACACATTTAATGGAATTGCAACTTGAATTGCAGCAAGTCCAACTCCATTTTGGTTTATCATAGTTTCATACATATCATCTAATAGTGTGTGAAGCTCTTCATCAAACTTCTCTACATCCTTAGATTTAGTTCTAAGTAGTTTATTTGGATATGTTATTACTTCTCTAATCATTTTTCTCTTTATTTATGGCTTGTTATAACTTCATCAATTAAACCGTAAGTGCAAGCTTGATCTGCACTCATAAAGTTATCTCTATCTGTATCTTTTTCAATAACTTCTAAAGGTTGTCCTGTTTGCTCAGATAAAATATGATTTAAAGTATCTTTCATTCTTTGAATCTCTTTTGCCTGAATTTGAATATCAGTAGCTTGTCCTTGTGCTCCACCTAATGGTTGGTGAATCATAATTCTTGAGTGTGGTAAAGAGTATCTCTTACCTTTTACTCCAGAAGATAATAAAAATGCACCCATTGAAGCTGCTTGACCTATACAAATAGTACAAACATCTGGTTTAATATAATTCATTGTATCATAAATTGACATACCACTTGTAATTACTCCACCTGGAGAGTTGATATATAAATAGATGTCTTTATCTGGATCTTCAGCCTCTAAAAACAATAACTGAGCAACTATAGATGATGCCACTGCATCATTTACTTCTCCACTTAACATAATAATTCTATCTTTTAGAAGTCTAGAATAGATGTCGTAACTTCTTTCCCCTCTTCCGCTTTTTTCAACTACATATGGTATATAACTCATTTTTTATCCTAAGATTTATTTTCCTAATTTTTCGTCTAATAATTTAGTAATTACTTTATCTTCAATCATTGACATTTTAATAGCAGGTAAGTATCCAGCTTCTTGATATTTTTTTAATACCTCTTGTGGATTTTGACCAGTTTGCATCGCTTCATAATAAATTACTTGAGTAACTTCTTGGTCATTTACCTCTACACCTTCTGCTTTTGCTAAAGCATCTACAATAAATGTAGCTTTTACAGATTTTTCTGCATCAGCTTTTAATTCATCTCTAATAGCTTCAACTTTTGATGCATCTTCTTGTAATTCTTTAATCTCATCTTCTGACATTGTTCTTACTTTGTTGTTTAATGCAAAGTTAATCTCTTGGTCAACTACAGCTGCTGGTAATGCAAAATTTAACTCACTTACTAGTTTATCTAAATAAGCTGGTTTTAACTCATCTCTGTAGTAAACACCTTTAGCTTCAGCAGTTAATTGCTCTTCAATTTTCTCTTTTAATGTATCAAGTGTAGCTTCTTCTTCACCTGGTAACATTTTTTTAGCTAAATCATCATTGATTTCTGGAGCAGCTTTTTCTTGAATCTCATGAAGTTTTACTTTAAAAGTAGCTTCTTTTCCTGCAAGGTCTTTTGATTGGTATTCTGCTGGGAAAGTTACAACAACATCTTTCTCTTCTTCATACTTCATACCAATTACTTGATCTTCAAATCCTGGAATAAAAGAACCAGAACCAATTTCTAGTGTATATTGCTCTGCTTTTCCACCTTCAAAAGCAACACCGTCAACAAATCCTTCAAAATCGATTACAGCGAAGTCACCTTCTCTAACCATTCTTTTTCTTTTAATTTTTTCTAATGGTGCAGATTGTTTAGCAATATTTTCTATTCTCTCATCAATCTCTTTAGCATCAGCTTTTTTCTCTTCAACTTCTGGTAATAATGCTTTATAATCACCTAATTCAACTGCTGGTTTGCAAGCAACTTTAATCTCTACTTCGATAGAACCATCATCTTTTTTATCAAATTTAGAAATACCTGGCTCACCAACTAAATCTTCATTTTTAATATCAAGTTCTTTTAAACCATCACTTAAAACAGCTCTTAAAGCATCACTCTCTGCATCTTCTCTTAGTTTGCTTCCATATCTTTGCTTAACAACAGCTACAGGTACTTTACCTTTTCTAAAACCTTGAACATCAAGTGTCTTAGCAGCTTGTTTAGCAATTTTTTCTATGTTTTTTTCTACTGTATCTGCAGATACTGTTGAAGTAATAACGGCATTTGCCTCATCAACTCTTTTTGCGTTAAATTCCATTAACTTTACTCCGATTTTTTTAATTTTAGTCGTGATTTTATCTTAATTTTAATAAAATACCCATTATACAAAATAAGAGAGTAAAACACATTGCAATTTCTATACCATAATGTACTATTTTTAATGTTAATTCCAGTTTTTTTGTTGATGTTCTTAATTCTTACAAATAAAGACACATTTCAGAAATATTTTTCAAAAGAAGTTATAGAAAAATTATCTATAAAAAACACCTATATGAACAAAACAACAAGAAATATTCTTTTGTTTATTTCATTGATTTTGATGATTATAGCTTTAGCTAGACCTGTGGCAAATGAAAAAGTACAAAGCTTTAAACAAGAGGTAGCAAGTATAGTTGTAGCAATAGATGTATCAAAATCTATGTTAGCAACAGATCTTTACCCAAATAGACTTGTTTTTGCTAAACAAAAACTTCTTAATCTAATAGATTTATCAAAGAAAAATGCAATTGCAGTAATACTTTTTGCAAAATCTTCTTTTATACTTTCACCTGTAACACAAGATTTTAATTCATTAAAAATTTTAGTTGAGAATTTAAATCCAGGAATAAATTTTGACAATGGTTCAAATATATTTTCTACACTTGAAACTACAAACAAACTATTAAAAGGTTATGAAAATAAAAATTTGATTATCCTTACAGATGGAGGAAATAATGATTCCTATGAAAAAGAGATTGAATATGCAAATGAAAATAAAATAAATATCTACACAATCGCAACCGCTACAAACAAAGCTGCACCAATTAAGCTGGAAAATGGAGACTTTATGACTAAAAAAGATGGTAATATTGTAACTGTTTCATTAAATGAAAATATAAAAAATCTTAGTTTAAATACAAATGGCGGATATATTCAATATTCTAATTCAAATGAAGATATTGAACAAATTCTAAAAGATATTGATGCCAAATCATCAAAAAAAGAATTAGAATCAAAAAAATTCAAAACTTATACTGAACTATTTTATTACCCATTGGCTGCTAGTATTTTTTTACTATTGATAGCTTTTTCATCTTTACCAAGTTTAAAAAGAAAATCTACTCAACTAATTTTACTTGGAGTATTATTTATATTTAGTACAAATAATTTAAAAGCATTAGAGTTTGATTTTGAAAATATTGAAAAAGCTGATGAATATTATAATGAAGGAAAATACAAAGAAGCCTCTTTAGAGTATAAAAAAATTGCTAAAACACCTGAAGCAAATTATAATCTTGCAAACTCATACTACAAAAATAAAGAGTATAAAAAAGCCCAAGATGCTTATAAAAATGTAGTTAGTTCAAATAAAGATTTAGAGTTTAGAAAACTTCACAATCTTGGCAATACTTATGTAAAACTACAAGATTTGCAAAATGCAAAAAAAATGTATGAAAATGCATTGAAAATAAAAGAAGATAAACAAACAAGAGAAAACCTAGAGATTGTTGAAAAACTTTTAAAAAACAAAGATAATAAACAACAAAATAAAGATAATAAGCAACAAAATAATCAAGACAAAGATAAAGATAAGAAGCAAAAGAATAAAGAAAATAATCAAGATAAAAATAAAGAACAAGAAAATAAACAAAAGCAAGATAAACAACAACAGGACAAAGAACAAGAAGAATCAAAAAATCAGCAAAAAAATAAAGAAGAAGAAAACTCTGAAAACAAAAAGAACAATCAACAAAATAAAGATAATCAAAATGAAAAACAAGAAATAAAAAATCAAGAGATAAAAGAAAATGAAATCTCTGATTTAGAAGAGAAAAAATGGTTAGAACAATTACAAAAAGATAAAACTCCAGTTTTATTGAAAAGAGTTAAAACCAAGAATGAAGATAATACTTCAACTCCTTGGTAATAGTATATTAGTAGTTTGCAGATTTTCTCATCTGCATTAACTCTTTTTGAACCGAAATATTTATGTTTTCATTTGGTTCAAAATCTAAAGCATAATTTCGTCCATCATAATCAACAGAATTTAAAATAATTTTCATAGCTTCAAGTCTTGCTAAATGTTTATCATCACTTCTTACAACATGCCAAGGTGCAGCTCTAGATGAAGTTCGTCTAAGCATCTCATATTTTTTTTCAGAAAATTCTGACCACAAGTCTTGAGCTTGCATATCAACTTCTGAAAATTTCCATTGTCTTAGAGGGTCGTTGATTCTTCTATCAAATCTTCTTTTTTGCTCATCTTTAGATACAGAGAAATATAGTTTAATAAGAATCATACCTTGTCTTACTAAATCTTGCTCAAAATTAACTACATCTTCCATAAAAATTTCATACTCTTCTTTTGTACAAAATCCAAAAATAGGTTCAACCATAGCTCTGTTGTACCAAGATCTATCAAATAATACCATCTCTCCACCAGTTGGGAAATGTTGGATATATCTTTGGAAAAACCATTGGTTTTTTTGAGTATCTGTTGGTTTACCTAAAGCAACAACTCTATAGTGTTTGTTGTTCATATATCTTGTGATTCGTCTAATCGCTCCACCTTTTCCAGAAGCATCTCTACCTTCAAAAAGAATAATCATTCTTTTATTTTCAGCTTCTAAATAGTTTTGCAATTTAATCAATTCAATTTGATATTGCTTTAATTCTTCTAAATCATAAATTTTTTGAATACCATCTCTTAAAATTTGTGGATCAAGATCTTTAAAATCTCCAAGTATAGCTTTTAAGGCTTTGTTTTCATCCATTAGTTCTTGGTATTTGTCAAGAGAAGCTTTGTCTAAAGTTCTAGTTTTAGATAATACTTTTTCCTCTTTTTGATTTACAATAGAATCTTTAAATTTTTGCATTAAAGTAAGTGCCGCTTTTTTTGTAAGATTATCTTTTTTTGTATATCCTAAAACTTTTACATATCTTTTTTTATCATATTGAAATCTAGCAATATATTTTTTTCCAAAAGCTGGATGGGCAGCTTTTGATATATATAAACCACTATAACTTGTCTTTTCAAAATCACTTAAATTCATTTTTTATTAGGCCTTTGCAAATTTATTTTCTTGTTCCATAACTTCTAATTCTTCTGTACCACTAATTAGAATATCCTTATCAATTTCAATATCTTTTCTATCAACTTTACTTGGATAATCTACTTGCGATAAAATATGTTTGATACAATTTATTCTAGCTTTCTTTTTATTATCACTTTTTATTACTGTCCAAGGTGACAAATCAGTATTTGATGACATCAACATAGAAAATTTAGCTATAGTATATTTATCCCAAAGTTTTTGAGATTCTTTATCTACAGGAGAAAGTTTATACTGTTTTAAAGGATCAACTTCTCTTTTCTTAAATCTTCTTGCTTGCTCTTTTTTTGATACAGAGAAATAATACTTTAAAAGAATAATTCCAGATTTTACAAGCATATTTTCAAACTCTGGCACTTCTCTTAAAAATTCATGGTGCTCTTCAGGAGTACAAAATCCCATAACAGGTTCAACACCTGCTCTGTTGTACCAAGATCTGTCAAAAAGAACAATCTCTCCAGCACTTGGCAAATGTTTAGTATATCTTTGAAAATACCATTGTGACTTTTCAACATCACTTGGTTTTTCTAAAGCTACTACTCGAGCTCCCCTTGGATTTAGGTGCTCAGTGATTCTTTTGATTGTACCACCTTTACCAGCTGCATCTCTACCTTCAAAAAGCATTAAAACTTTTAAGCCTTTTTCTTTGACATGGTTTTGAAATTTCAATAATTCAATTTGGAGTCTAGTTAACTCTTTTTCATACTCTAAAGTCTCTTTTTTAACCCAAATCTGTACTTTTTTACCTTTTTCTTGGAGAATTTTTCTCTCTCTTTGATAATTGTTTGATTTGTGTTTTAAGTCCTCATGAGTGTCTATCTCTTCTTCGTCTTTAAACTCTTCATTAATTATTTGTCTATCTTCACCCATCATTTACCTTTAAGAAAGTCTAGATTTATACTCATTATATCCAAAATTATTTACAATTTGGTAACACTCATTGTTCTTTTTTAATACAATTGATGGTAACTTAATTCCATTAAATGTAGTTGTTTTAACCATAGTATAGTGTATCATATCTTCAAGAATAATTTTATCACCTACTTTTAAAGGCTCATCAAATGAATAATCTCCGATAATATCACCAGCTAAACAAGTATTTCCACCAAACCTATATGTATATTTTTTTACATTTGGTAAATCAGAATTTCTTATATCTGCTCTATATGGCATAGCTAAAGTATCTGGCATATGAGCTTCTGCTGAACTATCTAAAATGGCTATTTGCATTCCATTTTCAACAATATCTAGGACAGTTGCCATAAGGTAACCTGTCTGCCAACCTACTGCTTCACCTGGCTCTAAATATACTTCTAAATGGGGATATCTATTTTTAAAATCTTTTAAAAGTTTTATAAGACCTTCAACATCATAATCTTTTCTAGTAATATGATGTCCTCCACCAAAATTTACCCACTTCATTTGAGGAAGAAACTCTGAAAATCTTTCTTCAAAATTTTTTAAAGCACCCTCTAAAGCGTCAACATTTTGTTCACATAAAGCATGAAAATGAAGTCCATCAACACCTTCAAGATTATCTTCTTGAAAGTTTTTTCGTGTAATTCCTAATCTAGAAAATGCTCCGCAAGGATTATATAAATCTACTTCAACAGATGAATACTCAGGATTAACTCTAAGGCCTATAGAGGTTTTTCCTTTAGCTTTTTCTTTATATCTATCAAATTGAGTAAAAGAATTAAACACTACATGATTTGAGATATCAATAATCTCATCAATCTCTTCGTCTTTAAATGCAGGTGAAAAAGTATGAACTTCTCGTCCAAACTCTTCTTTTGCTAAAATTGCTTCATGTAAACCACTAGCACAACACCCTTTTAAGTATTTTCTACATAAGTCAAATGTTGACCAAAGAGCAAAACCTTTTAGTGCTAAAAGGATATTTACATCTGCTTCATCTTGAACTCTTTTTAGAAGTTCAAGGTTCTTAATAAGAAGTTCCTCTTCACATACAAAAGCAGGACTTGGAAGTTCATTTATACTTGTTACAATATTAGTCTTCATTGTATGGCTCAAAATCCTCTTTACCAACTCCACAGTCAGGACATTCCCAATCTTCTGGTAAATCTTCAAATGCAGTTCCTGGCTCAATACCAGTATCTTCATCTCCTAAAGCTGGATCATAAATATAATCACATACAGTACAAATATATTTTTGCATAATAATCTCCTTAAAAAATGGTTCCCATTTTTTAAGGAACCTTTTCTATTTTAACTTCTTTTGACAAGAGGAATAAATCCTCTTTAAAGAAGCAAACCCTAAAGAAAGCAACGAGTTGCTTTTAATATCTTACTCTAATTCTAGAATTTTCCAAGGTAAACCTTGAGTCATCAACTCATCCATAAAAGGTTTTGCATCAAACTCTTCTATATTGAATACACCTTTTGCTTTCCAAATTCCTTTATAAAGCATTTTTGTTCCAATCATCGCAGGAACTCCTGTAGTATAACTTACAGCTTGTGCTCCTGTTTCTTTGAAACACTCTTGGTGGTCACATACATTGTAGATGTAAACTTTTTTCTTTTTACCATCTTTGATTCCTTCAATAATACAACCAATATTTGTTTTACCAACAGTTCTTGGTCCTAAGCTTGCAGGGTCTGGTAAAAGTGTAGTTAAAAACTCAATAGGAATAATCTCTACACCTTTATGCATTACAGGTTCAATTCCTAACATACCAACATTTTGTAAACAATTCATATGTTGAATATAAGCATCTCCAAAAGTCATAAAGAATCTGATTCTTTTTAAACCTTTGATATTTTTAGATAGAGATTCTAACTCTTCATGGTATAAAAGATAAGATGGTTTTACTCCAACTTCTGGATAATCATGTTCAACTCTTATCTCTAAAGGCTTTGTTTCAATCCATTTTCCATCTTCCCAGTATCTTCCATTTGCAGACACTTCTCTTAGGTTAATTTCTGGATTAAAGTTTGTTGCAAAAGGGTAACCGTGATCACCTGCATTACAATCCATAATATCTATATAATGAATTTCATCAAATAAATTTTGTTGTGCATAGGCACAAAATACACCTGTAACACCTGGGTCAAAACCTGAACCTAAAAGTCCCATTATTCCAGCATCTTTAAATTGACCATCTCTAGCCCATTGTTCTTTATACTCAAATTTTGCTTCATCTGGATGTTCATAATTTGCAGTATCTACATAATCAACACCAGTTTTTGTACAAGCGTCCATGATTGTTAAATCTTGATATGGCAATGCTACATTTAAAACAACTTTTGGATTAACTTTTTCTATTAAAGCTACAAGTTCATCAACACTATCTGCATCAACTTGTGCTACATCAATATCAACATTTTGATTTTTTTTAATATCTTCTGCCATAGCTTCACATTTTGATAATGTTCTTGAAGCTAAAGTAATTTTTTCAAATGTATCAATATTCATAGCACACTTAACAGTAGCAACTCTACTTACTCCACCCGCACCTATGATTAAAATACCTTTTTTATCCATTAAATTCTCCATTAAAAATATTCACAATTATATGATTACTTTCGTAAAGAAGTGTTAAAATTTAGACACTAGTATGCCTATATTTATTTATTATAATTATTTTTGTGATTATTGTTAAAAAATATCAAAAATACTTGCAAAACAATTAGGGTTTTGATATAATTCGCTTCCTAGTTCACTTGGGGGTGACTTGGTATCGATTAGAGCACTGAGGATCAGTTGCATGTCGGCCTGAGCATGCCGTTACGCGGCTCATTTTTTTTAGACGCAAATAATACAAATTACGCTCCAGCTTACGCAAAAGCTGCGTAAGTTTAACTTACTTTAGGACTCCCCTAACGGGTTGAGGCCTCGGAGATTCACTCTGTAGATTCTATCTATACAGATTATAGTGGATTCACCCAGATAGATTATCTTTAAAGGATTGATTGCCCTTTTTAGAGACATTTTAAATCTTAGCTTATTTGTTGCCTTGCAGGTTGAGTTGCAATTAAGTGAAATTTTTCAACCTTTCTAAGCATGTAGACGCTGGTAGTAGGTGTTTTAAGACTCCGGTTCAATCCCGGACACCTCCACCATCACACAATATATAACCATCCAAAAAACTATAATAAACTCCTATGAAATCAAACTCCTATTGACTTTATTAATCTATTAGAATATAATTAAAATTATAACTATCTAAAAATTATAGGGTGTTATTTAAGGGGTCTATTTTATAAACCCCTAAAAAGAAAAAAATTAACCCCCTATATATAAGGGGTTTTTTATGGCAAGGCTTACTACACCGCTAACAGTTAAAGAAATTAACAATTCAAAACCAAAAGAAAAGAAGTACAAACTTAGTGATGGAGGGGGATTAAATTTATTAATCTTACCTAATGGAAGTAAAAGATGGATATTAAAATATAGATATCTAAATAAAGAAAAAGAATATGCAATAGGCACTTACCCAACTATTACACTAGCAAGAGCAAGAGAAATACGAGAAGAATTAAAAACACTTATTGCAGATGGCATAGATATAAATGAATTAAAAAAAGAAAAAAAATTAGTAGCGATTCAAAAAGAAACAAAAAATCTTAATACATTTTATATCATTTCTCAAAAATGGCTTGAATATTATAAAGACCAAGTATCAGAAAATTATCATACAAAATTAGAAAAAGCATTAGAAAACTATGTTTATCCATTTATAAAAAATATTCCAATGGAAGATATTAAAAGATTAAATATTATTGAAATATTGCAAGATTTAAAAAATAGACAAATAAATGAAACTGCAAATAGAGTATATATGCTACTTAACAAAATTTTTAAATATGCAGTTGTTTTAGAATATATCCCTCATAATATAATTACAGATATAGACCAAAATACTATCATAGGAAAAGTTGAAAAAAAACACTACCCTACTCTAACAAAAGAAAAAGATATAAAAGGTTTACTTTTAGCTATTGATGAATACTCAGGAGATTATACTACAAAGATGGCTTTAAAAATTATGCCTTATGTTTTTGTAAGAAGTTACAATATAAGACATATGGAATGGTGTGAAATAGATTTTGAAAAAAAAGAATGGATTATTCCAGCAAATAAAATGAAAACAAAAACAGAATTTATACTTCCTTTACCTAATCAAGTTATAGAACTGTTAAATGAAGTAAAACAGTTTTCAGGAGATTGTAAATATGTTTTCCCAAGTTTCAGAGACAAGAATAGACCTATGAGTGATAATACTTTGATATCTGCTCTTAGAAGAATGGGTTATTCAAAAGAAGAATTTGTACCACATAGTTTTAGAAGTATGTTTTCAACAATTGCATATGAAAATGCAAATCATGAAGCTGGACACAAATTTACTGGAGAAGTTATCGAAGCTTTACTTGCACACAAAGAAAAAAATAAAATCAAAGATGCATATAATAGAGCCTCATATAAAGATAGTATGAGAAATTTAATTGAATGGTATGCTGACTATTTAGATAATACAAAGTAAAATATAATTATATTGATACTATAATCTTTTATATTATATATAAAGGTTTAAATATGAAATATCTAATAATGATAATTTTAATTTCAACAACTCTTTTAAGTCATGATGTAATAGATACATCAAATATTAATACAAATCCATACAAATGCAAAAAAGTTGTTCATTGGTTAAAAGAACCTAAAAAACATGATTTTTATACTAATGTAGATAATTATTTAGTCGGTGTTGCATATGAACAGTGTGATTTAAAGAAAAAAGAATTTGATGACACTTATAAATTTTATGCTCTTATAAAATTTGATTCAAAAGAATCTAAAAGTATTAGAATTTTAAATGGAAAATATCAAGAAAAAATTACAGACCAAACTTATATAGAAAGATACAAAATAGGATTAACTCAATTCTTATACTATTATAGTTTTATAAATAAAAACTAATCCTTTTTCTCTTTCATAGCTTTTTCATAATCTTCTTTAGTTTCATATTTTATTTCTTCCCAATAATCAAAACCTTGTAATTTATCTTTAAAAGCAAGTGCATTTTGAATTAAAGGTAAAAATTTAATTTTATCTAAAAATTTCAAATCCTCAATATTGCCAAAAAGTAAATTTCTTACTAATCTAGACTTATTCATTTTAAATTTTTCTGCTAAATCTTCTAAAGTTTTATTTTCTTCTTCTGTTAATTTAATTTTTAATTGGATATTTCTAGGGTTTTCCTCTTTGGGTCTACCTACATTATTATTTTCATTCATAATACACCTCTTTAGACTTTAGTAAACTTTAAGTTTAGTTGTTTTAATATTAGGGTACACATAAATATTTTAAAAGGTACATATTTAGTAACTACTAAAGTTTAATATATACCCTTTTTTAATTTATGGGTACATTTTAACAAAAAAGGAGAAAAAATGCAACTTTATGTAAAAGGTAAACTGCACAACACTTATGAAAGAGTACCTTTCGTAAACAAAGAAACGGGCGTACAAGGTGAAACTGTTTTTGGTCTTCAGCTAATAGTAGATGAAACATTAAAAATGGTGCTGTTAAATCAGAGATTTATGATGTAAAAATTGATGCTAATAGTGTGTCTAAGTATAAAGATAAAAAAGGTCAACTAATTGAAGTTCCTTGTAGTCTTTATTCAAAAAGTTCTATATCACTTAGTGCAATATAGTACAAAGTTGTCTAAGGAAAGTTATTTGGTCGTGACTTTCCAAAGACGAATACCCCTAGAAGGATATATTTATGGATTTTACAATAGATGAGCTTAACTTTGATGAAATGCTAAAGGACTGCGAAGAGAAGAGACAAAAGTGCGGCACGCATTTTTTCTCTGATTCTGAGCATCCCTTGACTATTTATAAAAAAGTTGTGGACATATCTGAAAATCATCAGGAGATAGAATATCTTAGTGATATTAAATATTATGGTTTAAGTGAATACGACTTTCATATAGTCAATATGCATAGACAAAAACAAAAAGAGTATCTAGATAAAACTTGTCTTTATGACAAGATTACAGAGCAGTATATTCCATTAGCAGACATTACAATGTCAGCTAATCATAATGCACATAGATACTATGCAGAGATTCAAAATAGAATCAACACTTTAGTTAATGATGCAGAGTCTAAAAAATTAGTTCCAATTTTTATGACAATTACACTTCCAAGTGAATATCATAAAATGAAAACTAATAAGATTACTCAAAAGCTTATTTATAATCCTTTGTACAATGGAGTAACTCCAAGAGCTGCTACAAAAGAATTAACTAAAATGTTTGCAAAGTTAAGACATGATAGAAGTTTAAAAGAACTTTCAAAAGATGAAAGAATATATTATAGAGTTAATGAGCCACATAAAGATGGAACACCACATACTCATATACTTATGTTTATTCCTAAATCTATTGTTAATAGAGTTGTAAAAGCTTTTAATAGATTGTTTAATCCTAAAACTAACAAGATTGAAACCAAAATTAGAAATGCAAGTGCTTATATTATGAAGTATATAAATAAGACTTTACCTCTTTCAAAACAAAGTAAACTTACTGAAAAAGAGAAGTATTTAAATGCTTGGTATTCAATGAACAGAGTTATTAGATTTAATTCTAGTAGAACATTAGCTCCATTATCTTTATATAGACTGCTTTATCATAGATATACATTACAAGAACTTACAATGAAAGTAAGAAATAAAGACTTTAGCATATTTGTTAGAGCTGATAATAGAGACAAAATCATGGAGATTTTAGATGGTGATGAGTTAGTATATTCAAGAAGTGAGAATTTTAGAATAGAGTCAATACCTATTCAAGATTTTTGATTCTTTTTTAAAAAGAATATACAGATAGTTGAGGATGACGAAGGATTCCTCCCTTAAACAGATAAACTTTAAGGAGCTTAATAATGAGTAATTTTTTGAGAATAACAGAAGTTATGAAAATGACAGGTATAGCAAAAAGTACAATTTGGTTGTGGGTTAAGGAAGAGAAGTTTCCTAAACCTATTAAGTTAAGTCCTAGAATTACAGTTTGGGATGAAGATAGTATTAATGAATGGAAAAAGGAGATACAATGTTAGAACAAATGAAAGACTTTTTAGAAAAGACAGATACTAAATTAATATCTACAATTGATGATGATAAAAGAGAGACTTCAGTAGATGAAATTATTGAAGATACTTATGTTGTTGAGGATATTGGAGAATATTTGGATTCAGAGCTAACGTAAAATAATAAGATAGTTTTTTTAACTATCTTATTAAATTATTATGCAATTTTAAAAAGTATACGGATTTCTGGTACTATAAAAAATATCTTTTTCAATATCATGAATTAATCTAACCTTAGTATTTAGTTTATAATAATTTCTTCTCATATAGTCTTGTAATGGGGTTTTTGTAGTATCTCTAAAAACTCCTAATAAATAATCAGGTAGACAAATTAATATATTTTTTTTTGTAGTTTTTGTTACAGATAATTTTAAATTAGTGAATTCTATTTTAATCTTATCAATAATAGATTTAATATTAGGTTCTTTTATTTCGGATTGTTCTTCATAAAATACATGAATATCACAATTATTATTTTTACTGACTCTATGAAATAAAAGTTTAAAAAAGATTTTCAAATAAGTTTTTTTAAACTCTGTACTATCAGTTAAAACATCATATGCAATGTAACCTTTTATTTGAAAAGTTCTTATTAATTCAATTAATCTTGGTTTAATCTCCATACTATCTTCAGTAAAATGGAATAATCTGTCATCTTCATCATGTCCTAAAAATTGATCAGTAGATAATTCTCTATATAATTTTTCCAAGTGCTCTTTTATTTCAGAAATATTTTCATCATTTTTTATTATCACTAGACAGAGTGCCAAATAGTTTTTCCCATCTTTTTCAAACTTTGTTTCATCAATGTAAATATTTAATGTTTCCAATTTATTTTAACTTCTTATATTCAAAATTTAATTTTTTAAAGTATTCAGGCTCAACACTTCTTGAATAAAGAAGCCAACCATTTAATCTATTATATCCCTTATCTAGATTTTCTCCATTATAATCAAAATGTTCTTCAAAACCATATTTCTTTATAAAATAAAGTTCTTGTCTTAATCTTCTTTTTATTTTTTTAGGAATTCTTGGCCTAATATCGTTTGAGATACTTAATCCGGTAACATATTGAGCCTGTCCTTGTCTATTAAAACGAGTTTTATTCTTATTAAGTTCTAATCCTTCTTTATTTAAAACTTTTTCTATATCTTCAGTTAACTTCTTATAATCAAAAATTATATTAGATGAAAAGGTTAAGTCATCTGCATATCTTGTATATATACAAGAATAGTTATCTGCTAATCTAACTAATATTTCATCAATATGATAAAAATAAATATTTGCAATTGCTGGACTTGTATTTAGTCCTTCAGCTAAAAAACCATCAATTGTACATACATCAGAGAATATCTCGGCAATATAATTATTACAGCCAAGCTTTTCAAAAACATATCTTACTTTTTCTTTTGAAACCGAAGAAAAGAATGATTTAATATCCATTTGTAATAAATACTTCTTATCTAAGTGAGCATTAGCATTAGTTAATATGCTTTTACCTTTAACAAATCCATGTGAACATTCATGAACTAAACCATCTGAATTATAATTTATCTGCATCAATAAATCTTTGTGAAAGCCTTCTATTCTATAATTTGGTTTATAAACAAGTCTATGCCCATTATTTTTAAAGCTATGTTTAGGGATTAGTAATTTCTCATAAAAGTCATCAGTTTTACCTGTAATTAAGTCAACTAATTTAAAGCCATGTATATGCATATTTTTAGCTATAGATTCTTCATCAGTTAATAAATTAAATTGAATTTTATACATACTTATTTCCTATAGAAGAGAGGTTAGAAAATACCTAAATGTGTAATTGACATAAAATCGAATACGAACTCATATTCTAAATTATTTTCTAACCAACATATTATAACTAAATTTATTTTATTTCTAGATTGATAATTCTTTAATGAAATTAATTTAAGGGGTTTTATAAGGGGTTATTTAAATTTAATATCTTAAATATACCAAAATTAGGTAAACTTTAATCCGGACACCCCACCAAATCCAAAATAATTTTTAATTTTCAAAAACTATTTTTTTGTTATTAATTATTTAGTATTGACACAAATACTACATATAAGAATTTATTTTTTATAAAATCTAATTTCTGATCATGATATCAATAAAATTAGATTATTTTAGAATTTTTATATTTACTTTATTGTATTTACAGTAGAAGAAACTGTAGAAGCAGCATCGTTTTTTAAATTATTTTCCTGAAGAGAAGACCATTCTATTATTCCAAGTAAAGCAATCATTGAAACTATAATAATTAAAAATGTAACCAAAATTCTATCCATATATTTGTCCTTAAAAATTACTTATATAATAATGGTACATTATTTATTAATTTAGACTTAATTAAATGATCTTTATATATTAATTTATAAAATAAGATTAATAATCTATATATTTCCTTCTATTTAGTAAACTTCTTAACTAATTTAATTTTACCAAACTCTACACCTGGTTGGTCATAAGTATTTATCTCTAAAAACTGTCCAACAGCAGAAGTTAATAATTCATAATAAAGAATTAGTGCTCCTACATTTTCAGATGATATTTTGTCTAAAACAATAGAATCAGCTGGTATATTTTCATCAATAATTGTTTCATATGTAGCATTGCACTCTTCATTAATAAGTTTATTAAATTTGTGACCATTTATATAATCAACTTTATCCAAATAATCTAAACTAATTTTTGGTATTTTTATTGGTTTTTTAAAATCATCTATTTTTATAACTGTAACTGTTTTATTTTTTGGTCCTTGAATAATTAATTGTAAAAATGAGTGTTGATCAACTGAACCAACTAAATGAATTGGCGTAAGTCCTACACTATTTCCAAGTTTATCAATTTTTCCTAAAGACTCTGCCCATAATTGTACATACCATTGATTAAAATATGTAAATAGAGTTGAATATGTGAACATAACATTTATAGGGAAGTTTTTTGCTGATTTTGAATAAAAGAAAGCTTTTTCTAATAACATATTTTCTTTTTTATCAAAAAAAGAATCCACATAATCCTTTGCACCTTTTAATAAACTCTTTACATCAAAATCAACTAAACATAAAGGTACAATTCCAACAGCTGATAGAACTGAAAATCTACCACCTACATTTAAAGGAATATTAAATTGCTTAATTCCATTTTTATCAGCTAGCATTGATAAAGAAGAACCCTCATCTGTAATTGCTATAAATCTTTTTTTATCTTCTTTATTTTTAAATGACAATTTATATTTTTCAAGAATATATTTAAATATTGAAGTTGTTTCAATAGTTGAACCTGATTTTGAGATAACGATAAAAAGAGCTTTGTCTTTATCAATCTTTTTTAATGTTCTAGTAATATCTAGAGGGTCTACATTTTCTAAAAAGTATAATCTTTTTTTTGTTTTTACTTGATCTCTTAGTAAATCATAAACAGCTTTAGTACCTAAAGATGAGCCACCTATTCCTATAACAACCACATCTCTTATTGAACCATCAGCTAACAATGAATTCTTTTTTTTGTATTCTTCAACTTTATCTACTAAATCAAATCCATTTTCTGGTAAATTGTAATAACCAATTTTTCCAGAACTTCTCTCTTTTTTCATTGCAGTAAAAACTTCATCAATATTTTGCTTGGCTTTTTTCCCAAGCTTTGCATCAAACTTATGTTCAAAAAATAACATTTATTCCCCTTCTTTTAATCTATGCCAATACTAGATATAGCTTCTTTACAAAGCTGCGTAATTTTATCAAATTCATTATTCTCAATTGCATCTTTAGGAACAAACCAAGTTCCACCTACGCATAGTACATTTTTTAATATTAAAAAATCATTTAAATTATTTAAATTTACCCCTCCTGTAGGGCAAAAATTCATTTTTGCAAAGGGTCCTGAAAATGCTTTTAAAATATCTACACCACCACTTAATGTTGCAGGAAATAATTTACAATAGAATATATTATTATTTTGAGCAAGCATAACTTCACTTGCTGTTGCAACTCCAGGGATAAGTGTTATATTATGTTTTAATGAAGCATCAATTAACTCTTGTGAAATACCAGGAGAAAATACAAATTTTGAGCCTGCTTCTTTTGCTTGGAGTAATTCCTCTTCATTACATACTGTACCAGCTCCTACATTTATACTAGGCATTTGTTCAGATATAAGTTTAATAGCTTTTAGTCCTGCTTCTGTTCTTAGGGTGATTTCCATAATATTTACACCACCTGCTTGCAGTGCTTTTGCTAAAGGTAAAGCATCTTTTTCATCATCTATTGCTATAACTGGAACAATAGGAGATATCCCCATTATATCTTTTGCATTCATGATCTCTCCTCTCCTACTAAATCAAAAATTGTACCACCCTCTTCTGCACTATTTACATTATCTCTAATGGTACTAAACAGTTCTCTTCCTATTCCGTGAGTATTTCCCAATAAATTAGGAGTGTATATTTCTCTTTTCTCTAACTCTTCATTGGAAATCAATAATGAAACTTCTCCATTATTTATATCAAATTTTATTTTATCACCTGTTTGTATTTTTGCTATTACTCCACCTTTTTTTGCTTCAGGGGTTAAATGAATAGCGGAAGGAACTTTTCCTGAAGCACCTGACATACGTCCATCTGTTAAAATAGCTACTTTAAATCCTTTATCTTGTAAAGCTCCAAGAGGTGGCATTAAGCCGTGAAGTTCAGGCATCCCATTCGCACTTGGTCCTTGATATCTAACAACAGCTATAAAGTCTTTATTTAGATTCCCCGCTTTAAACTCACTTTGAAGTTCTTCTTGAGAGTTAAAAACTATAGCAGGAGCTTCTATAAACATTTGTGTCTCTTTTAGTGCAGAAGTTTTTATAACACTTCTTCCAATATTTCCTTTTAGAAGTTTAAGTCCACCCTCGCTTGAAAATGGTTTTTTAACACTTGAGATTACATCAATATCCCTTGATATTTTTGCACCCTCTTTAAATACTAATTTTTTATCTTCTAAACTTGGTTCTACGATAAAGTTTTCTAAACCAAATCCAACTACAGTATTAATATCATTGTGTACTAATCCTTCATTTAATAACTCAGATATAACAACACTCATTCCACCAGCATCTCTAAAGTGGTTTACATCAGCACTACCGTTTGGATACATTTTACATAAAAGTGGTATCACTTTTGAAAGGGCATCAAAGTCTTCCCAAGTTAAAACTATCCCTGCAGCTTTTGCCATGGCAATTAGATGGATTGTATGATTACTAGAACCACCTGTTGTCATAAGACCAATTATGGCATTTACAAAACTCTTTTCTGTAACCATCTCACCAATACTTAGTTTATCTTTTGTAAGTTTTAAAAGTGTGTTTGCTGCTTCTTGTGTAAGAGCGTCTCTTAAAGGTGTATTTGTATTTACAAATGAACTATTTGGTAGCTGTAATCCCATCATCTCAAGCAACATTTGATTTGAGTTTGCTGTACCATAAAATGTACAAGTTCCACTACTATGATAAGATGATGACTCTGCTTCCAAAAGTTTATCTTTGCCAACTTTTCCTAAAGCATATTCTTGTCTTATTTTTGCTTTTTGTGCATTTGAAATACCTGATGGCATTGGGCCAGCTGGTACAAAAATTGAAGGTAAATGACCAAAAGTTAGAGCTCCTATTAAAAGTCCTGGAACAATCTTATCACATACACCTAAATAAAAAGCACCATCATAAACATTGTGTGAAAGACCAATAGCAGTACCCATAGCAATATTATCTCTACTAAATAATGATAATTCCATTCCAGGCTGTGATTGAGTAACTCCATCACACATAGCTGGAACTCCTCCTGCAACTTGTGCTGTTGCACCATTAAGAAGAAGTGTTCTTTTTAATAGTGAAGGATAAACACTAAATGGCTCATGGGCTGAAAGCATATCATTGTAGGCTGTAATTATTGCCATATTAGGATTTTGAGTTGAAGTCATAGAGTTTTTTTCATCTTTACTCAAAGGTGCAATTGCATGGGCAAGATTGCTACAACTTACACTTTTTCTATTTGCTCCACTCTCTTTTGCTATTTGTATTCTATTTAAATATATTTCTCTACTTGTTTTAGAACGTTCTATTATATTGTTTGTTACGTTTTCTATTATATTGTTCATGCGTGATAAACCTCCACTTCGGATTTTTCATTGTTTAACACAGCACTAATTGGATTTTTATAAATATCATTTGAGCTTAAAGTCTCTTCATATACTTTTAACTTCTCTTTTCCTTCTATATGAAGAATGATGTTTTTTGCTGATAAAATTCCACCTAAAGTTAAACTCATTCTATCGTATGGCGCTGTATCGGGAACTATTGATATACATAAATTTTCATTTTCTAAATTATATGCTTCTTCTAACTTTTTATTATTAGGAAAAAGAGATGCTGTGTGGGAATCATTTCCCATACCTAAAACTACAATATCAAAAGGATAAATAGTTTTATATATTTTTGAAACCTCATTTTGGGCTTCATTTACATCTTTATTTTCTATATACATTCCAAGAAATTTAGCTTTTGAAGCTTTATTTTGTAAAAGGTTTTCTTTTACTAGAAGCTCATTGCTATCTTTATTTGTACTATCTATCCATCTTTCATCCACTAAAGCTACAGTAACTTTTTCCCAAGCAATATCCATATTTGAGAGTTTTTGAAATAAAGGTTTTGGAGTGCTACCCCCTGAAACTAAAAGTGTAGCAGTTCCATTTTCCTCAATCCCCTCTTCTAATATTTGAATTATATGAGAACTTAATTCATCTAATAATTGTTCCTTTGAAAGAAAAGATTTAAAACTATTCATCGTTCCAGCTTCTTCCATCTTGTGCTATAAGTTGAATTGATGCAGTTGGACCATCAGTTCCTGCTGTATACTTCTTCATAGGAACAAGATTGTTTTCCCAACTCTCAATAATAGGATCAGCCCATCTCCATGCAGCTTCTACCTCATCTAGTCTCATAAAAAGTGTTGGATTAGCTCTTATAACATCTAAAATAAGTCTTTCATATGCATCTGGTTTTCTTTTATCTGTATGGGGTGCATTTAGTTCTAAGTTTACCTCTTGAAGTTTCATAGTTTCACTTAAACCAGGAATTTTGTTCATAAGTCTAAGCTCAATACTCTCTTCTGGTTGAAGTTTTATTACTAATTTATTATCAACAATTGAGTTTGCATTATCTTCTGCAAAAATTGAGTGAGGCATTGTTTTAAACTGAATTACAACTTCTGAATTTCTTTGTTGCATCCTTTTTCCACTTCTAATATAAAATGGAACACCATTCCATCTCCAGTTATCTATATCTACTCTAATTGCTGCAAAAGTTTCTGTATTACTTTGAGTTTCTTGTCCATCATTATATCCAGGAACTGATTCTCCCATAGATGAACCTGCTGTATATTGACCTCTTACAGTTCTTGAAGCTATTTGTGCAGGTAAAATTGGTCTTAAAGTTTTTAAAACTTTAACTTTTTCATCTCTAATATCATTTGCATCTAAAGAACAAGGTGGTTCCATCGCCATTAGACAAAGAAGTTGAAGAAGATGATTTTGTATCATATCTCTCATTGCACCATATTCATTATAGTATCCCCATCTTCCCTCTGCACCAACACTTTCAGCAACAGTGATTTGAACATGGTCAATATGATTAGAACTCCAAAGATGTACAAATAGTCTATTTGAAAATCTTAGGGCCATAATATTTTGAACTGTATCTTTTCCTAAATAATGGTCAATTCTATATATTTGGTCTTCATTAAAATACTCTAGAACTTTTTGATTTATCTCTTGTGAGGATTTTAAATCTTTACCTAAAGGTTTTTCAAGAACTACTCTTGAATTCTCTTTAATAAGATTACACTTTGATAAAGATTGACAAATTCCTGCAAAATATTTAGGAGAAGTTGAAAGATAATTTACCCTATCTCTTTCAGCATGTTCATCTAATAGTGTTTGTAAATTTTCATACCCTTCATTAGTAGAAAAATCAACACTTACATAAAAAAGCTTTTTCTCAAATCTAGAAAAATCCTCTTGGGTATAACTATTTGAAGGTAAAAACTCAATTAGTTTCTCTTTTACTAAAGAGATATGTTCATCCTTTGATAAAGAACCTCTCGAAACTGTAATTATTCTACTTTTTTCAGCTAAATAACCATCTTTACATAAGTGATAAAGAGCTGGCATTAGTTTCCTAAACGCCAAATCTCCATGACCACCAAACAGAACGAAATCGCATAAATTGTTTTTTGTACTCATAATTTTTCACTTTTTTATATTTAACTGATTATAAAGAATAAAAGTTACATTTTGATTATTTTTTTTCTGCTTTTTTCTCTAAATCATAAAAATAGTTTGTGGCTTCAACAAAACCTTCAACAGAACCACAGTCAAACCTTTGTCCTTTGAATTTATATGCTAAAACCATACCTTTTTTTGCTTGATCACATAAGGAATCAGTAATTTGTAATTCCCCATTTTTACCAGGTTTAGTTTTTTCTATCACTTCAAAAATATCAGGAGTTAAAATATATCTTCCAATAACAGCTAGGTTTGAAGGGGCTTTATCATTATCTGGCTTTTCAACCATATTAGAAACCATATAAACTCCATCTTCCATAGGTCTACCTTCAATAACACCATATTTATGAACATCCTCTTTTGGAACTTCCATACAAGCAACAATACAACATTTATATTTTTCATATAGTTTTACCATTTGAGTTAATATTCCATCACCTTTTGGATTTACACATAGGTCATCTGCTAAAATTACAGCAAAAGGATTATTATCACCAACTAATACTTTTCCTTTATAAATAGCATCACCTAAACCTTTCATCTCATTTTGTCTAGTATATGTAAAGGTACACTTATCAATAATATTTCTAATATCAGCTAACATTTTCTCTTTTGAAGAACCTTGAATCTGATGTTCAAGTTCATATGATATATCAAAATGGTCTGTGATTGCTCTTTTTCCACGTCCAGTAATTACTGACATAACATCACAACCTGCTTCCATAGCTTCTTCAACACCATACTGAATTAATGGTTTAGTTAAAATTGGTAACATCTCTTTTGGCATTGCTTTTGTTGCTGGTAAAAACCTTGTGCCATAACCTGCTGCTGGGAATAAACATTTTTTTATCATTTTCACTTCTCCTTAATTTTAAAGTCTACCTTTAAGCCACATAATCTGATATGGCCCAAGTGTAATCTCTTTTGTTTCTTTATATTCTTTAGTATTTGAAATAGTACAATTTGAAGTTAATATATCACATAATGAACCTTCAATATTATCTGGAATTGTACACGATACTGTTTCATTTGAAAAATTATGTATTGCTAAAATTCTCTCAACACCATCTTTACAATGTTGATCAACGGCAAAAACTCTTTCATCTAAATCTAAAAATTCAAATTTACCAAAAGGGTTAAATGCTTTTTCATTTATTCTAATAGAAATCAATCTTTTATATGAATCTAACATTCTTTTTGCCAAAGTTCCTTGTGTTGTTATCTCATTTTCCAACCAATCCATATTGTATTTTTCTCTGTTAATTGCTCTATTTATACCTGAATGCTTAACACCTTCATGGTAATTTCTAGAACCCACAAGAGAATGGAAATATATCCCTGGTACTCCTGGCATAACCAATACTGTTGCTTGAGAAACTAACATTCTTTTAAATCTTGTATTATCATCTTCATCAGGATGAGTTAAAGCATCTATATAACTACAATTTAATTCATATGGAGATTTACTTCCATCTGGCTCTGCTCTATATGAAACTAATCCTCCATGCTCTTTTACTCTTTTAACTAAATAATCAACTTCTTCATCTTCTAAAATACCTTTTATAGGTCTTAACCCGATACCATCATGACTTGCTGTAAAGTTAAAGAAACATACTTTATCACTTGGAAGAGTTAAAGTCTTAGCCCATGAAGTTAAAGTTTTAGTATTACCATTTAATAGTGAATGAACTAACAATGGTGGTAAAGCGAAATTATAAACCATTTGTGCTTCATCATCCCCACTACCAAAATAAGAAACATTTTCATGGTGAGGAACATTTGTTTCAGTAATAATGATTACTTCAGGTGCAACTTCGTGTAGAACCTCTCTCATAAGTTGTATTAACTCATGAGTTTGTGGTAAATGTACGCAAGGTGTGCCTAACTCTTTCCAAATAAAAGCAATAGCATCCAGTCTAATTAGTGTTGCCCCTTTTTCAATATAATAAAAAAGACAGTCAAGTACATTTCTTAATACTCTGTGACTTTTATAATTTAAATCAACTTGGTCTTTACTAAAAGTTGTCCAGATATGTCTGATTCTTCCTTCGTCATCTGTAAATTCACTTAAAAGAGGGCTTGCTCTTGGTCTTGTAACTTCACTTAAATCAATTGAGGGATCAACTTCTATAAAATAATCTTGAAAATATTTATCTCCTGATAAATAAGCTTTAAACCAATCAGAAAATTGCGACACATGATTAATAACCCCATCAACCATAAGTCTGTAATCCCCTGAAATACTCTCAATTTCTCTCCATGATCCCATATGTGGATCAACTGCATTATAACTTACAACTGAAAACCCATCATCAGATGAAGATGGATAAAAAGGTAATATATGAATTGAATTAATAACACCTTTTAAATGTTTATCCATAAACTCTTTTAAAGTTTGAATTGAAGCTTCATGATGTCTATTAACTTGATCCCCATAAGTGATAAGAATAATATCTTTCTCACTTAAGTGATACTCTTTTGAAATAATTCTTTGTTTATATTTAAATATTAAATCAATAATACTATTAACTGCTCTTTCGGCAATATCTGGGGGATAAAGTTTATAAATCCTTTTATTTATTGTATGATCTGGGTCTGATATGTGTTTCATTTATTCATTATCCTTTCTAACATACTCGTTAAATTTGTATGAAAAGTCAGACATAACAGATCTAACAGTTGTCCAAGAAGATAATGAAGGGATACCCATAGGGTCTTCATAAAACTCTTGTGCAGCTTCTTTAATAGCAACTTGGAAAGCTTCTACTGCTTTTATCTCTTTTTCTCTGTTATATTCTAAGCCATTTAGTTTACTAAGTGCGTTATATTTTGATATTTCAAATCTAGATTCTTGGAAATATGTTGCAAGTAGTGTTTTAAAAGAACTTTGTGAAAAAACAACGCCCTCTTGAGCTAAAACTCTAAATAAAGTTTTTGCAATATCATTCGCCATTTTATATATTCCACCACCTGTTTCTTGACTTCCCAACTCTTGATGTTTATGTTCATATGATTCTAAAATCTGAGTTTGACAAATTCTTCTGTTTGAAGTATTTTTATAAACCTCACTTAAAGTTGATACTTCAAGTCCCCAAGTTGGTGAGATACCAATACCTCTTCCAAGTGATCTTATAAATGAAAACTCACCAGATAAGGCATATCTGAAACTTTCCATATATTCTAAATACCTATTTGAACCATAAACTTTTGCCAAAGAATTGATAAGCGGAGTATATAGTAATCTTGTTGCTCTACCATGTAGTTTATTTGTTACTCTTGAATAATAACCTTTGTTAAATTCAAAATCTAATGCAGGGTGTACAATTGGATAAAATAATCTTGCAGGTATTTCTCTACTATAATTTACAATATCACAATCATGTAAAGCAAAAGCATATGCATCTTTGTCTGCTAAACCATAACCCATCATTGTCCATACGTTTCTTCCTTTCCCCGGAGTATCAAGACCTGGGAATCCTTCAACAGTCATATCTTTATAAAGTTCTTTTATTCTTGGACCATCATTCCATAAAACATCAACTTTACAAGGAAGCACAGACATAAGCTCTTTAACCTCTTCAAATTGTTCTTTTGTAGCTTTATCTAGGCCTAAAATAATTTTATAAAGATATTTTACCTCTTTTAACTCTTCTATTATTTTATGCATAGCAGGAGTTTCAAATTCTGAATATAATGCAGGTAAAAGAAGTACCATTTTTCTTCTTTCGCTAAACTCTTCAAGTTCTTTTTCTATATCCTCTAAACTTCTATTACCAACATTTTGAAGTGTTGTTATAACTCCATTTTGAAAAAAATCTGACATTCTACTCTTCTCCTTTTTTTAGTACTATAATAAAATCCATTACATTTGTGCCTGTTATTCCTGTGACAAAATCATATCCCACTTTTTTAAAGAAGGTATTACTATCACTATTATCTAAAAACTCATTTGGATTTAGATTTAATTTTTTAATTTTTTTATGAAGTTCAAAATCTACAAATGCTCCAGTTGCATCTGAACGACCATCAATACCATCACTTCCAGCACTTAAAATAGAAATATTTTTATCTATGCTATCATTTATAAAAAGTCTTAAAGCAAGTTCTTGATTTCTTCCTCCGTATCCATTTTTTGATTTAACTGTAGTTGTAGTTTCTCCCCCAAATAAAAGCACAAATTTTTTATATTTTTTATCATATTCTTTGATTTTTTTACTTATATAAGAACATGCTTTTTCTGAGTCTTTTGCTAAAGTTGTTGTAATAATATCAACTTTTTCAAATGAATTTTTACAATATTTTTTTGCTTCTTTTAATGCAATTTTATTGTTTCCAACTAAATGATGTTTAAACTTTCCATTATTCATTGGAGCTGAGCCAATTATATTTAAATCATCACCTATTACATCACTTAAAACTAAGACTTTCCCTTTAGCTTTAAAATTATTAGCTAACTTTCCACCTTTTATTTGTGAAATAGATTTTCTTATAGTATTTAATGCTTTTATATCAATACCCGAAGTTAATAAAGCAGATGAACCTTTTATAAAATCTTCTAAAGATAAACCCTCAATTGGTTTTTCTATCATCGCAGAAGCACCACCTGATAATAAAAATATAAAATAATCATTTTTATTTAATTGTGAACTTTTTTCAAATAAAAGATTTGCAGCCTTTTCACTTTTTTTAGTTACTTCTGGATGAGTTGAAGTAAAATGTGTTAGATGTTTTAATTTCCCTTTTGTAGTAGAAACAACTACTCCCCCTGAAATTTTTTCACCAATAATCTTTTCACACTCTTTAGCCATTGCATATGCTGCTTTTCCAACCCCAAAGATATACAAATTATCTATTTTTTTTAAGTTAACAGTTTCATCTACAACTTTTAATATATCTTTTTTTAAAGAGATATTATCTTGAATAATAGAATCTGCTTGTACTTTTTTTAAAGCCTTATAATATATTTTTTCTAATTCTTCTTTATACATTTTTTAGTACCATCTCATTCCAGCCTTTCGAACCTTGATAAGTCGATTTTTGCTGATTATTTCCAAAATATTCTACATAATCATTTTTATGATTTTTTATTATAACTGCTTTTTTTACATTTTCAAACATTGCAATATCATTTTGACCATCACCTAAGCCAATTGAATCAATTTTTACACCATACAAATCTTCAAAAATTTCTATTGCCTTTTTTACAGCTAAACCTTTATCTTGATATTTTCCAATTAGATGGTAAAAACGTCCACCTTTTGTTATCTTAATGTCATAATTTGAAGCTATATTTTGTAATTTTTCAATCAGTGAATCATCTTCAATTAAAAAAGGCTCGGTAAAATCTCTTTTTTTAGACAAAATAGCGCTTTGCTTGTCAAGTCCTGTATATTTTATAAGCTCATCAATACTCATTTCACTAAAACCTAACATTCCAAACTCTTTTTTATACTTATTATAAAACTCTAAAATTTTGCCATATGTTAAACCTAATTGATAAAGATAATAGTCGTCTAATTGGTCTAAAAAAGATAGATTAAAGTTTTGATAGTTTTTTGGGAAAAATATTGCAGCACCATTTTCTATAATAAAAGGTTCGGTAATTCCCACTTTTTCTTGAAGTTTTTCAACCTCAACTCTAGTTTTACTTGTAGTAAACACAATAGGAATCTTTTTACTTTTTAAAAGCTCAATTGATTCTTCTGCCTCAGCAAAAGAATAATTATCATGATTTAAAAAAGTTCCATCCAAATCTGTAAATATTACTGTTTTCATAATTTATTGTATCATTTTATAATCAATAGTATAAATTTTATATGTATATTCAATATACATTAGCAAATTTTTTATTAAAAAAAATTGTATTGCTGTATTTTAAGATAATTTTATTACAATATAATACTAAATAAAAGGAGACTTATGGTACCAGAATATGAAAAAATTATTGTATTAATTATAGTTTTATTAGCATCATTTTTAACATGGAAGATGGTAAAAGACTTTTATATAACAAAATTTCATAGTATTTTTGCACATCTAATTGCAATAATAACTGCATCATTTATGTTATTGTCTAGTATGTTTTTGTTTATGCCCAAAAATTATCAAAGAGGTGTAACAGCTGAAGTTGAATTAAATTTCTTATCTGTTGCAACGGTTATTGCAATGCTTGCAATACTTTATCTATTTTTTAAATATATGCCAGACAATAAGAAAAAATAGTTTAACCCTTTAAAATCTTTAAAGCATTTTCTATGCTTAAAGGTTTTGAAAAGAAATATCCTTGTCCATAATCACAACTAATTGAAGATAAGAAATCCTCTTGAGTTGAATACTCAATCCCTTCTGCAACTACTTTATAATTTAAACTTTTAGAAAGAGCTATAATTGCTTTTGATATTTGAACATTGTTGTTATCTTCTGGAGTTCCATCAATAAACGCTTTATCAACTTTAATTACATCAATAGGAAACTTAGTTAGATAACTCATAGAAGAGTAACCTGTACCAAAGTCATCTATAGAGAATCTAAATCCTAAATCTCTAAACTTTTGAATCGAATTTATATTATCTCTTGAATACTCCATAATATATCTTTCAGTAACTTCAAGCTCTATTTCTGAAGGTTGAATATTATATCTATTTACTATTTCTAATATATCATTTACAAAATTTTCATCTTTAAATTGAATAGATGAGATATTAATTGCAATATGTTTTAATCTTTGATTTGCTTTTTTTAGTTCTACATAATCTTTACAAGCTGTTTCAAATATAAATTTTCCTATTTCTATTATCAAACCAGTATCTTCGGCTATTGGTATAAATTTAGCAGGAGAGATAAATCCCAACTCTTTATTTTCCCATCTTACTAAAGCTTCAAATGCAATTATCTCTTTAGAAATCAAATCATATTGAGGTTGATAGTTTAAATATAATTCATTATTAGGAATTGCTTCTTTTAATGCCTGTTCAATTTTAAGTAACTCACTAACATTTAGTGAAAGTTGTTTATTATAATATTGATAGTTGTTTTTACCCATATTTTTTGCATGATACATAGCCGTATCTGCATTTTTTATAAGTGTTGTAAAATCATTTCCATCATCTGGATATATAGCTATACCAATACTAGCACTTGTATTTAAAATATTATTTTCTATTGTAATTGATTCTTTTATTACATTTAAAATTCTTTGACAAACATAACTAGCAGATTTTTTATCTCTTGATGAATCTAATACAACTATAAATTCATCTCCACCCATTCTAGATATGATATCTGAATCTCTTAACACTTTTTTAATTCTAGATGCAATTATTTTTAATAGTTCATCCCCTATTGAATGACCTAAAGAATCATTAATCATTTTAAATCTGTCTAAATCTATAAATAAAACATAAAGATGTTGCTCTTTTCTTTTTGCTAATTTTAATGAAAAGTTTAAATCATTTTCAAGTTTTACTCTATTTGGTAATTTTGTTAAACTATCATGGTATGCTAAAAAATCTGCTTTTTTCTGAGTTTCAATAATATCTTTTAAACTTGTACAAACTGCAATAAATTTACTTATATCCCCATTTTTATTTTTTAATGTTGAAACATTTGTCCAAAATGGTATTGTGTTCCCATCTTTTCTTTTAAAAGTAAATTTACCTTTCCATGAACCTTTTTCAAGTACTTCATCTTCAATTTTTTTAAAAAATAATGCATCATGGTATTCAGAACGCATAAAATCAGATGTTTGTCCTATTATTTCCTCTTTTTTATAACCAGTCATAGATTCAAAAGCTTTATTGATAGTTATAATCTCTTTATTTGTATTAAAAACTAAAATCCCCTCTTGAATATTATCAAAAACTGCAGCAGAGAGTTTTAAACTTTCGTTTTGTAAGATGTATTCTGTAATATCAAGTTTAATAGCAAGAAAATTTGCTATTTCATTATCTAAAAATACAGGAACAATTGAGGCTTTCTCATAAAACAGTGTTCCATCTTTTTTCTTATTTACAAACTCACCTTCCCATTTTTCACCTAACTCAAGACTTTTATTTAACTTGTTATATGTTTCTTGTGGAGTTTCACCAGATTTTAGTATCTCTGGTTTACTTCCAAAGGCTTCACTTTTCTTATAACCGGTTGTTTTTTCAAAAATATCATTAACATATAAAATATTTTTCTCTTTATCAGTTAAAATAATTGAATTATCACTATTCTCAACTGCATATTTAAATGCTGCCAATTCTTTTTTAACTTTTTGAGATTTTCTATGTTCTAGATAAATCATAATAAAAGACACTAATATTATTATAAAAAAGAAAATAGAGATAATTAATTGATAAAATAGTTTTTCATTATATCTAGAAATCAAATTATTATTTAATTGTTTTAATTTATTGTCAAGATTCAATTTTTCTGTATTGTTTTTTATTTCAACAATTTTTTTTACATTTTTTAAAATATTTCTAACATGACTAAGCATAAGTTTTAGTTGTGGCTTATCAACCTCGTTTGTATAGTTCTCAATTTTAGATAAATTATTTAAAATTGCTTTTTCATTATGATTAATATTTATAAACTCTTGCATTATCATAAAAAGAGTACTGTTTATAACCAATTTTAACTCTTCATCTAAAGAATCATCATTTAATAAAAATTGATTTAAATCATAAATAAAATGTGCAGAATTCAAACTTGAAGCATGAAAAGATTTAAACTTTTCAATAAGTATCTCTTTTTTGTTAAACTGATCTTTTATCTTATATAACTCATTATAGATTTCTATTCCAAATTCGTTTTTAATCTCTTTTTTATCAATACTTACTAAAGAATCTTTAAATACTGATATCTCTTTTACAATAATATCAAAATTAAAAAATTTTTCTCGTTGAGAAAAAAAGTTATCAAGTTTTAAATTTGTAATTATCATCGTATCAATATAGTTTTTGTATTTATTATATGATTCTTTTGTTTTTTCTATTTTTAATAGATATATAAATATAAAACTAAGAATAAATGCAAAAAATAATAATTTAAAACTAAAATAATCTCTAACTTTGTTCATTTATACTACTTTATAATCTCTAAATCACCAGTCAATGTCTTTAAAAAGGCAACTATTTTATTAATCTCTTCATTAGTTATTGGTCTGCCTAATTGTACAAAAGCCATTGTTTTTACAGCATCTTTCAAATCTTCTTCTCTACCATCATGAAAATATGGAGCTGTTAATTCAATGTTTCTTAAAGTTGGGACTTTAAAATAGTATTTATCCTCTTCATCTTTTGTGACATTGTATCTCCCTAAATTTATACTTTGAATATGAGAAAATGCTCCAAATTTATTGTAATGGTTTCCCCCAATATTTATACCATGATGACAAGCGATGCAACCTTTATTTTTAAATATTTCATATCCCTCTTTTTCATACTGGGTAATTGCATTTTCATCACCTTTTAAAAACTTATCAAATCTTGAATTAGGTGTTATTAATGTTTTTTCAAACTCTGCAATTGCATCAACTATATTTTCTTTTGTTATTCCATCATCATAAATTATTTCAAAATCTTTTTTATATTCTGTGTCATTTAAATTTTTTACTAAATCATCGAAGTTATGTGCCATTTCTATAGGGTTTTCAATTGGACCAGAAGCTTGTTCTTTTAAATCTTTTGCTCTTCCATCCCAAAATTGAGAGAAATTAAATACTGAATTTAATACTGTTGGTGCATTTACATCACCTAATCTTCCTTCTACTCCAAATGATGTTTTTAATCCATCATCTCCGCCATTTTTTAAATCATGACAGGTAGCACAAGAAATCGTATTATTTATAGATAGTTTATTTTCAAAAAAAAGTTTTTTTCCTAATAATGCTTTTTTATAATCAAACTTTATCTTATCAGGAATGGGAGTGATATTTGAAGCATTTAAAAAAATTACTACAAATATTAATATAAAAATATATCTCATAAAATACCTTCAATGCAGAGTATTAATATTTAAAAAGAAGTAAAACCTAAGGTTTTACTTTTCTTGACAAGATGCACATACTCCATAAAGTTGCATTGAATGACTAGTTACTCTAAATTTATTTTTTTTAGCTATTTTATCTTGTCTTTTTTCTATTTCATCATCCATAAACTCAACAATTTTACCACATTGCGTGCAGATTAAGTGGTCATGATGATCTTTAAAATTACTTTCATATTTTTTACCATCAGTACCAAAAGTTATTGAAGTGATTAAATTAACATCTTCAAGAAAACCTAAAGCTCTATATACAGTGGCTATACCTATATTAGAATCTGGTTTTTTTTCTTTTATTAAATTATATACTTCTTCCGCAGTTAAGTGTTCATTAGCTTCTAATAATATATTTAAAACAATTTCTCTTTGTTCTGTATATTTAAGCCCTTTTTGTTTTACTATTCTTTTTAGTTCATCAATTACTTCTTCACTATTCGCCATATATATACCTTAATGTAAACTATTACAATATTATTGCGAAATTATCATCAAAATTACTTAAAATAATGGAATCTTAACTATTTTTGTTATCATTTTTAAATTAATTATCTATTTAATATATTAATTTCGTAATTTAAGGTAACTTTCAATAGAATACGATAATTATTATCAGTATAAATAGAGGGTAGTTTATGTTATTAAGTGAATTAATAAAAGGAGAATGTGGTAAGATAGTTGCAATTGACTCTAACCCACTACTAAAATCAAGATTTAGTTCTTTTGGAATTGTAAAAGGTTCAACTATTACAATTATAGAACAAACTCTTTCAAAGAATACAATAGAAATAAAAATCCAAAATAGTAAAATTGCTATAAGAGTATCTGAAGCTCAAACAATAAAAGTGGAAAAAATAGAATGTTAAGTTTTAAAGAAAAAAAATCAATAAAAATTGCATTGGTTGGACAACCAAATGTTGGTAAATCAATGCTTATTAATTCTATTTCAAACTCTAGATTGAAAGTAGGAAACTTTTCAGGAGTAACAGTAGAAAAAACCCAAATTATTTTTGAATACAAAGATTATATATTTGAGATTACTGATTTACCGGGTTCTTACTCTTTAACAGAATATACAATTGAAGAAAAAGTTACAAAAAATTATTTAGAAAAAAATGATTATGATATTATTTTAAATGTATTAGACTCTACAAACTTAGAGAGAAATCTATATTTAACAAATGAACTCTTAGCACTTGATAAGAAAATGGTACTTGCTTTAAATATGACAGATGAAGCACAAGAAGAGGGAATATCAATTGATGAGAAGCAATTAAGTAAGATTATTGGAAAACCTTGTGTAAAAACATCTGCAAAAACAAAATTAGGAATTGAAGAGCTTATTGAAGCACTTGTAACAAAATTTGAGTCTTCAAAATTTGAATCTAAACTTATATTTTCAGATGTAATTGAAGAAGAGATTGCAAATATAAAAGCTTTATTATTTGAAAAAAAATATAGAAGCGATATACACTATAGAGAGATTGCTATAAAACTTTTAAAAGAGGACAAGAATACTTTTTTAAAATTTCATGATGAACCAATATGGATTGAACTACAACCTTTATTAAGTGAATCTTTTGAACATATATATTTACATTATGGAACTAAAGACTTAAATGAAATCTTTGAAGATGAAAAATTCGCTTTTGCAAGAGGTGCGGTAACTGAAACAGTTAAAACAAAAAAAGTTGAGGAACAACACCTAACAATCACAGATAAGATAGATTCAATACTAATTAATAAATTTTTAGGTCTACCAATTTTTCTTTTTCTTATGTGGGGACTTTTCCAACTTACTTTTGAAATTGGAAATATTCCAATGGATTTAATTGATGCTTTTTTTGCTTCATTAATTGAAAAAACAAAATATATATTAGGAGATACTCAACTCTCTTCAGTTATTGCCGATGGTGCAATTGCCGGAGTTGGTGCAGTTATTCTATTTTTACCAAATATTGTAATACTATTTTTGGGTATAGCTTTACTTGAAACTACTGGATATATGAGTAGAGTTGCTTTTCTTTTAGATGGTTTTTTCCATAAATTTGGACTTCATGGTAAATCTTTTATCCCTCTTGTTACAGGTTTTGGATGCTCAGTTCCTGCTTATATGGCTGCAAGAACTCTTAAAAACCCTAGAGATAGGCTTTTAACTCTATTTATTATAGGATTTATGTCATGTGGAGCTAGACTTCCTATATATGTACTTTTTACAGGAGCATTCTTCTCAGAAAAAAATGCAGGAAATATTTTGTTTCTTATATATATTTCTGGGGCAATATTAGGACTTATAGCTGCAAAAGTTTTAAAAGCAATAGTTTTTAAAAGTGAAGATGAACCATTTGTTATGGAGATGCCAAAATATAGATTACCTTCACTTAAACTAATTTGGCATACAGTTTCGAATCAAGCTTTAATGTATATGAAAAAAGCAGGTACATATATATTAGCAGCTTCTATTTTAATTTGGTTTGCTTCAAATTATCCAAAATATCCTGAATATGAAGAGATGATGAGTGAAAAAATTGAGTTAGCAAGTTCAGAAGAAGAAAGGTATGAATTACAAAACAAAATCTCTCAATATAATCTTGAGAACTCTTATTTAGGAAAAGTTGGTAAGTTTTCTGAACCTTTATTTGCACCTTTAGGATTTGACTGGAAAATGACTGTTGCCCTAGAAACAGGACTTGCAGCAAAAGAGATTGTAGTTTCTACTTTAGGAATTTTATATGGTTTAGGTGAAGAATTAGATGAGAATAATCAAGGATTATTGGAAAAAATAAGAAATAATATACCAATGGCTTCAGCATTGGCATTTATAGTATTTGTAATGATTTATTTACCTTGTTTAGCAGCATCAATGGTATTTACTAAAGAAGCTGGTGGATGGAAATATCTATTTTATCTATTTGTGTTTACAACAGCAACAGCTTGGGTGTTATCTTTTATAACATACCAAATAGCAAGATATCTTTTAGTGTAGAATAAAACTATTCTACACTAAAGTTTGTAACAATTTCGTTCTCACCCTCTATTACTTTAAATTGCCAATCACCTTTCATTCGACCTTCGATATATCTAAAATCGTATACTGACCCATGACCTGCTGGTATTAAAATAGTTCTTTCCCTTGAAATTTCACCTTGGGGATTAATCCATTGAACTTTTATTTCAATATCTGTCTCTAATCTTTCATGTTCATATTTACATATAATAGAATTTTCATCTTGTAAAATTAAACAATCAGCACTATATTTAGGACTCTCATCAAAAGTCTCACTAAATCCAATTGTTGAAATAAACAACAAGGAGCATAATAGTTTTTTCATTTTAACTCACTTTTTATTTTCATCATATTTTTCCCATATAGCTTCTTCTTTTAAGCTAGATCTATTAACAAGAACTTCAAAAGGATTATAAGCTTCTTTATATCCCATTGAAAAATGATCTTTTATCCAATAACCTAAATATATATATGGAATATTTAACTCTTTTGCAATTTTAATTTGTGCTAAAATTGAGAATTTTCCAATTGATAAATCTTCATAATCATGGTCATAATAACAATAAATTGAAGAAATAGATTCTGAAAGAATATCAACTAAAGCAACTCCTATTAATTTGTTATCTCTTACATACAAAAACTCTTTTGTATATTCATCTTTACCTTGAACATAAGACCTATCATACTCTGATGGTTCAATGGGATTATAAACCCAATTTTTCTTTTTATTCATATGATGATGATATTTATCATATAATCTTAAATGGTCTAAAGTTAAAGAAGGAGGCTGAATATAAAGTTTAGTATCAAGATTCTTCTTAAAAACTCTTTTTTCCGATTTCGAGAATTTATAATTTGCAACATCAATTCTCATAGAAACACATTTTGTACAATCTTTACATTCAGGGACAAAGTGCATTTTACCAAAACGTCTCCATCCATGCTCTAACATATTTTGATAGTCATCTTTAGTGCACTTATGAATATATCTATATCTTATATCAGATATTTCATCATCAAAATATGAGCATTCTCTGTTTTCTTCTACAAACTCTACATCGTGTTCTAATATATGCATAATTATTCGTTTATTTTCTCTTTTATCTCTTTTGCTATAGAACTAATCTTAGCAATTTTTTCATTATTTGACAAGGTTTCATCAACAAGATGTTTTACAAATGCACTACCTACAATAACCCCATCAACACCTATAGATTTCTCTTTACAAGTATTTTCATCAACTCCAAATCCAATATATAAAGGAGTATCAGAATATTTTTTAACCATAGATATTATATTACTTAAATCTTCAGCTTTTCCACTTCCTGTGATACCTGCATAAGCTACCATATATATAAATTTTTTTGAATTTTCGACAACTTTTTTTATTCTCTCTTCACTATGTGTTGGTGCAACAAAAGAGATATTTGCTTTATCATATTTCTCAAATAAAGAATTAACTAATTGTGACTCTTCAAAAGGTAAATCAGGAATAATCATCCCACCTACATCATATTCTTGTGCTTTTTTTAAAAAGTTTTCTAAACCATAATGAAAAAATGGATTCATATATCCCATCCATAACATATCCATTTTAGGAGCTATTTGTGAACTTACTTCAAATAAATCATTTAAACCAAACCCACTTTCTAATGCTATATGATTTGCTTTTTCAATAACAGGACCATCTGCCACTGGATCAGAAAAAGGAACTCCAAGTTCTAAGGTGTCAACTCCAGCTTCTTTCATACTAAGTGCTAAATCTATTGTAAAATTATTATCTGGAATCGAAGATGTAATATAACCTACTAATTTTTTCAAAATAAAATCCTAATATTTTTTAATTATTGTTCATTTTATCTAATTTTATCTTGAATAGATATGAGTATAAAAACATAATATATTAATCTGTAATAAAATTTTCCAATAAAAAGGATAAATTTGATACAATATTTACTAAAATTATAAAGTATTAGGGAATTTTTTAATGAGTATAATTAAAAATAATTTTGAAAAAATGAGTATTACAAAAATCAAAAAAGCTAAAAACACAAAAAAATTAACAGTTATTACAGCTTATGATGCGTTATTTGCTAAACTTTTTAGTGAAATTGCAGATATGATTTTAGTTGGAGATAGCTTAAATATGAGTTTTGCAGGGAAAAATGACACTTTATCTGCAAGTTTAGAGCAGATGATTTACCATACAAATGCCGTTTGCAATGGAGCAAAAGATGCTTTTGTAATTACAGATATGCCTTTTGGTACTTACATAAACAAAGACCAAGCTTTAGAAAATGCAATAAAAGTTTATGCCCAAACAAATGCAGCTGCTATAAAAATTGAAGGTGGAGAAGATAGAGCTTTTATCGTCGAGCATCTAACAAAAAACTCTATTGCCGTTATGGGACACATAGGTTTAATGCCACAATATGTAAGAAGTGAAGGTGGATACAAAGTTAGAGGTAAAACTGATGAGGATATAGAACAACTAATAAAAGATGCAAAAGCTATTGAAAAAGCTGGAGCATTTTCCCTTGTAATTGAAGGGGTTATGTCAGATGCAGCAAAAAAAATATCTCAAGAGGTAAATATACCTACTATTGGTATTGGAGCAGGAAAAGATACAGATGGTCAAGTATTAGTTTGGTCTGATATGTTAGGTTTCTTTGAAGAGTTTAAACCAAAATTTGTAAAACACTATTTAAACGGTGCCCAGCTTGTTAAAGAATCTGTGGAACAATATAGAAGTGAAGTTCAAAATGGAACTTTTCCTTCAAAAAATGAAGAGTATTAAAAATGGAAAGAGTTGTTGAAGTAGAACAAATCTCTTTTGAAGAAGAGAATTCAGAGGTTAATTTACGTCCTTCATCTTGGGATGACTATATTGGACAAGAGAAAATCAAAAAAAATCTAAAAGTATTTATTGAAGCTTCTAAAAAAAGAAATGAAGCTTTAGACCATATTTTATTTTATGGACCTCCAGGACTTGGGAAAACTACTTTATCATATTTAATCTCTAGTGAGATGAACTCAAACATTAAAGTTACAGCTGGTCCAATGATTGAAAAAAGTGGAGATTTAGCTGCTATTTTAACTAACCTTGAAGAGGGAGATATTTTATTTATTGATGAGATACATAGATTAAGTCCTGCTGTTGAAGAGATATTATATCCAGCAATGGAAGATTACAGATTAGATATTATTATTGGTTCTGGACCTGCTGCACAAACTGTGAAGATTGATCTACCTAGATTTACTTTAATTGGAGCAACTACAAGAGCTGGTATGTTATCAAACCCTTTAAGGGAAAGATTTGGAATGCACTTTAGAATGCAGTTTTATACCCATGAAGAGTTAGCTAAAATCATTCAAATAGCTTCTGTAAAACTAAATAAAATTTGTGAAGATGATGCAGCACTTGAAATCTCAAAAAGAAGCCGTGGTACTCCAAGGGTTGCCCTTAGATTATTAAGAAGAGTAAGAGACTTCTCAGAAGTTGAAAACGAAAATACTATTCATCTAAAAAGATGTCAATATGCCCTTGATGAACTTGGCGTAAATGATTCTGGTTTTGATGAAATGGATATAAACCTTCTTGAACTTTTAGTATCAAATAAAGGTAAACCTATGGGACTTTCTACAATTGCTGCTGCTCTTAGTGAAGATGAAGGTACAATTGAAGATGCTATTGAGCCTTATTTATTAGCTAATGGATTTATTGAAAGAACAGCTAGAGGTAGGGTTGCATCGGTTAAAACCTATGAATTATTTAGACTCTCATATCCTGGAAGTTCTAAATTAGAAGATGAAGGAACTCTTTTTTGAAACCACACTACTTTTTAATTGCCTTAACTGTTGTAACAATATTTTTTATGTTACAACTATTTGAGCCATTTTTAAAACCTTTAATTGTTGCCCTACTTTTAGCTGTGGCAACAAATTCTTTGAATGTGTATTTTAAACACCATATCTCAAGTACATTTCTATCTACAATGCTAATGACTATACTTTTAACAGCAATATTCTTTGTTCCTTTGTTATATTGTATTTTCTCTTTTGCTACATTAATTAATAAAATTGATCAAAAAGCTTTAATAGAGATGTTTGAGGTTGCTAGACACTGGGTAGAAAACATACCTAATGATTTTATATTTTTTAAAGAACAATTAATAAAAATATTAGAAAAAGTTGATATTCCTGAGTTTATACAAAATCTTTTTTCTGTAGGTGCATTTTTAGGAAAAAACTCTGCTAAATTTATTATTGATATGATTATGATTTTAGTATTCTTCTTTTTCTTTACATTCTACAGTAACAACTTAGCACACTATTTTAAAGAAGCCTTACCTTTAAAAAGTGAAGATTCAAATGCTTTATTTTATGAATCATCAAATGTAATGAGTGTAGTACTTTATTCTATTTTAGCAACTGCTATTTTAGAGGGATTTCTTTTTGGAGTATTTGTTTCATTTTTTAATTATGATGGAATACTATTAGGGGTTCTTTATGGTTTTGCTTCTTTAGTTCCAGTAGTAGGAGGATTGATTATGTGGCTTCCTGTAGCTATTTATGAAATCTTTGCAGGTAGTACAACAAATGCCATTGCAATCGCTGTTTATTCTATTGTAGTAATATCAATTATTGCAGATACTTTTATAAAACCAATTATAATTAAATATATAAACCAAAGGGTAGTAAAAACACCAACAAAAGTAAATGAATTATTGATTTTCTTTGCAATTGTTGCCGGACTTTCTACATTTGGGTTTTGGGGTATGATTATTGGACCTGCAATGGTTACATTTTTTATATCACTTTTACAACTATTAAAAAAGTTTAGTGATGATTTTTATAGTTTTGAACAAACAATGGAGAATAGGAAATAATCCTATTCTTCTCCTGAGATAATATCCCCTTGATATGTCATAATTCCATAATCATAATTTAATACTTGTTTATATCCTGAACTTAAAAGTATTCTTTGACAGTAGGCACTTCTACTACCACTGTGACAGTAAAGTATAATTGGTATATCTTTCTTATCTTGAATTTGTTCTAGTGATTGATAAAAAGATGTTGTAGGAACTAAATAATCAGTACCTTTAATTCTTCCTCCAACCCATTCCATCCATTCTCTAGTATCAACTAAAAGAAAATCTACGAAACCAAGTTCTCTTGCTTCAATTAAAGCTTCAACTTCACTTGCATTTACCTCTTGTTGTTTTAGAAGTTCTTCACACTGCTCTTTAGTTAAGCCTTGAGAATGATTATTCTCTTGCGCTGTTACTGTTTCATTTTCTGTTGATTTTACATAATCTTCTGTACAAAATATTGCACAGTGACAATGTCCCATTGAAGGTATCTCTTTTTCTAAAGCAGGAGTACATGGACATAATCTATTGTCCTCTTTATCTCTCTCCTCTTGTGTTTCACCTACAACCATAAAACAGGGACAATATCTTTTCCCATATATCATTTTGTTTCTTGTTAAACCCATTTGGATTGATTCATTTACATCATCTTCAGGATTATAAAAAAAGTTATACTCTTCGCAAACTTTATCAGTAAACTGTTTTGTAAGTTCAAGTTCTGTTTGGAACTCATCACTTTCAATATCAATTTTCTTTATCATAGCTATTCCTAGTTTTTGGGGAATTTTACAACTATTAACTTTATATTTTCTTATAATTTAGCTCTATTTATATACTTTTAGTAAAAAATAGCATTATTATAATATTTATTTATATATCTATTTTTATTTTTGTAAATTTGAAATCTATATTTTTTTATATACTATATTTTAAACCATTTTTTACATGAATTTTACTATTTATACTATATACTCTATAATAACTATTATTACTCTCATGGTTGGTAGATGAAAGATATTGATATAAAAAATATTATAGAATGTGAATATTGTGGGCTTTTTATAAAGTTATATGAAACTAAAAAAGAGTACAAATATAAATGTCCTAGATGTAAAATGAAAATTTCACAATATAAAAAACACAATTTTAATGCTTTATACTACTCAATCTCAGCATTTTTAGTTTTTATACTTCTGAATATATATCCATTAATTTCACTTTCAATAAACGAAAGAGATTTACAAGCAACATTAATAGATACAGTTATTGTACTTTTTCAACAAAATTTTTATTTTGTTTCACTTATTGTTTTTTTTACAATAATTTTATCTCCCCTTGTCAGTCTTGTAATTATTATTTATTCTTTTTTACATAATCATACAAAATTTAAAATATTTCCAAACCGTTATGTTTATAATCTTTTTCAATTTTTTAAAAGTTGGGGCTTTATAGATGTGTTTATTTTAAGTATTATTGTAACCTACATCAAACTTATAGGTATGGTATCAACAGCAAGATTTGATATAGGATTTTATCTTATTTTATTTTATATATTTCTATTTTTTATGGCCAATAAAAATTTTGAAATAAAAACAGTATTTAAAGATTAATATGATTTTAATATCTTGTAAAAATTGCCATAAAGTATTTGAAAAAGAAAATTCAAATGAATTTATCTGTGATAGATGTCATTGTAAAGTTACAAAAAGAAGAAAATTTTCACTTCAAATCTCTTTCGCTTTGGTTATATCAGCCATGTTACTTTATATACCTGCTATGATATATCCTATTATGAATATTACTCAGCTTGGAGTTGATAATAAAAGTACTATAATAGAAGGGATTATTAGCTTTTTAAATTATAAGGATTATTTTATAGCTATTGTTATACTTGTAGCTAGTGTAATTATTCCTTTAATAAAATTGATTGGATTGTTTTTGATTTTTTTATCTTTACTTGTTAACAATAATATGGATAATAAATTAAAATTAAACATTTTTAATACAATAGAATTTATAGGGAAATGGTCTATGGTAGATATTTACGTTGTAGCCCTACTCTCATCTATAGTTCAAGTTGGTGAAATATTTAATATAAAAGGTGGATTAGCAGCTACATCTTTTACTTTGGTAGTTATTTTGACAATGATTGCTGCAAACAGTTTTGATACTAGAATTATTTGGGATAAAAAGGAAAATAATGCAAACTGAAATAAATGAACCCTTAGTTGAAAAAAGAAAATCTATATCTTTTATATGGATTTTACCTCTTATTATATTATCTGTATTGATTTGGACACTTTATGAAAGTTATAGTAAAAAAGGAACAAATATACAAGTTGTATTTAATAGTGCCGAGGGTTTAAAAGAGGGAATAACACCTTTAAAATATAGAGGTTTAGAATTAGGAAAAGTTACAAAAATTGTAATAAAAGATTTAGAAAGAGTTGAAGTAAATATCCTAGTTAAAAAAGATGCCTCTGATTATGTTGCAGTGGAAGGTTCTAAATTTTGGATAAAAAAACCAACAGTAACCCTTACAAAAATTTCAGGCCTTGATACTTTAATCTCTGGTTATGAGATTGAAGTTATGCCAAAATACAACAAAAATAAAGATCTGAAATCCCAAACAGAATTTACAGGTTTAGATTCTCAACCAAATTTTGAATATATTAAAGATGGATATTATGTAACTTTATTACTAAGAGACGGAGATTCAGCCAATATTGGTATGCCTTTATTTTATAATAGTATTCAAGTTGGAGAGATAGTATCAAAAGAGTTATATGAAAACAATGTATATATGAAAGCACACATATACAAAAAATATGAAAACTTAGTAAATGAAAGCTCTTCTTTTATACTAAATGATGCTGTAAAAGTAAATTTTGGAGCAGGAGGCTTTAATTTAAAAGTTAGTTCTTTATATTCTGCACTAGTTGGAGGTATAAATGTAACAACCTCTGATTTAGATGCAAAAAAAATCACTGATGATAAACAATATCTTTTATATACAAGTGATGATAATCTAGAAGAAAAAGTGATTATAAATATAGAGTTCTTAGATGCTGAAGATATAGGTGAAGATACACCAATTATGTATAAAGGGATTACTATAGGTAAAGTTTCAAATATATCTTTAAATACAAACAGTGTAAATGCCCAAGCTTTTATTTATAAAAAATATAAATATCTATTAACTAATAATAGTGAGTTTGAAATAAACTCAGCAGAGATTTCACTTGATGGAATTAAAAATATAGGAACAGTATTTACAGGTAAATATATTACTTTAAACTATAAAAAAGGTGAATATAAAACATATTTCAAAGATAAAAAACTACTAAATAGCCAAATAAATGCAGATGACCTTGAACTAACACTAAAAGCTGAAAGTTTAGGTTCAATTACTAATAAATCAAAAATATATTACAAAGATATAGAGATAGGAAAGATAAACAATATCTCTTTATCTAAAAACTTTAATGAAGTGATTATAAAAATCCAAATATATGGTAAATACAAAAAAATCATCACAAATGACAGTTTATTTTATGATATGAGTTCAAAACTTATTGATATAAAGAATTTAAATCTAAATGTGAACTATTCAGGGATAAACCCTTTATTAAAAGGTGCAATAGCAGTTATAAAAGATGAAAAAAAATCAAAACTCACAAAAAATAGATTTAAAATTTTAAAAAGTCATCAAGAGGCATATAAAATAAAGAAAATGAGAAATAAAGGTTTTACTCTAAAAACTGCTTTTGAAAACAATTTTAGATTAGAAGAGGATATGCCAATATACTACCAAAACTATGAGATTGGATTTGTAAATAAAATAGATTTTGAAGAACATTATTCAAAAGCTGAACTGTTTATTTATAATAAATACAAAAAATATATAACTAAACACTCTAAATTTTATAAAAAAAGTCCTGTAAAAGTTGATGCTAGTTTAAATGGTATTTTATTTGAAATTGGAGATATCTCTTCCTTACTATATGGCTCAATTTCACTTGATAATAGTTCAAGAAAAGAGATAAATGGGTATCAAATATATGAATCTCTTGATACAATGAAAAACTCAACAAATACTATAAATATAGTGTTTGATAATATAGATGGCATAATAGAACAATCCTCAAAACTAGTTTACAAAGGGATAGATATAGGAAAAGTAATTGATATTTCATTAAGTAAAAATCAAAAAATAGTTTTAAAAGTACAAATCAATAAAAACTATGAAGAGTTTGCAAAACAAGGCAATAAATACTATTTAAAAAAATCCAAAATCTCACTGCAAGAGGTTAAAAACCTTTCATCAGCAGTTTTTGCAGTTAATATTGGTGTTGTAAAAGGTGATGGTAAAAAAGTTCAAACTTTATTTAATGGATATGATTCAATTTCTGATATTGCAGATTCAAATAAAGGCAAAATTTTTAAAGTAGAATCATTACATGCAACTAGTGCAGCAGTTGATTCACCAATATACTATAAAAATGTTCAAATAGGGAAAATAAATAAAGTGGATCTAAGTAGTGATGCTTCAAGAGTTATATTAGATTGTCTAATATATAACAAATACACAAATATCATTAGAAAAAACTCTAACTTCTATGATATCAGTGGTTTTAAATTAAAATTTTCAATTTTTTCAGGTACTAAAATAGAGACTAATACTTTTACAAGTATATTAAAAGGTGGACTTATGGTTGTAACACCAAAAGAGTATGATAAAAATGCAAATGAAAATGATAGATTTATATTGAAAAAAGAGTTAATGGATGATTGGGAAAATATAAGCCCAATCATCAAATAAGAATAGGATTAGAATGTTGCAATATATTCTGCAACAGCTTCTATATCCTCTTGTGTCATGTTAGATACTTGACTTTTCATAACACCTTTCATAACACCACCATAAGTTCCATCTTTATACCCATTTAATGATGAAACAATTTTATCTTTATCCCAACCTTTTATAACTTGAGATTTTCCTAAAGCTGGCTTTTCTGCACTTGCACCATGACAGCCAGCACATTTAAGATAAATACCTTTACCCTTTTCTAATAAGTTAGTAGAATCATTTGTATTTGTTTTAGCAGCAACTATTGTGTTAATACTCTCTTCAATTTTATCTTTTGTTTTATTAGCAGTATCAACAACCTCTTTAGTTACTTCTTGTGTTTTTTCAACTACATCTTCTGTAGTTTTAGTAACTTTTTCTTTTACACTTTCAACTGCATCTTTACTAGCATCAACAACTTTTTTTGATTCTTCAGATATTTTTGAAGCAACCTCTGAAGTTGATTGTTTAACTTGATCTACAAGTTTCTCTTCAGCAGTTTTGTTTTCAGTAGTAACAGCAGGTGCAACTTCTGTTTTTGGTTCGCTAGTTTTCTCTTCTCCACATCCTGTGAAAATCATAACAGCAACAACTGAACTTAACAAAATTTTTTTCATACTAATCCCTTAAGTAAAATAAGTCAAAATTTTACTTTTTTTTAGTTAAAAAAGAGTTTATAATTAATTTTAATGTATAAAATTTACTTATCTAATGGTGTATATGTAAATTTAAACTCATCTTTAACAAAATCTATCTTAACATTACCACCTTTTTTAAGTTTTCCAAATAAAATCTCATCTGTTAATACATTTTTAATTTTATCAGAAATAACTCTAGTAAGTGGTCTTGCACCCATTGCTTTATCATACCCTAGTTCTGCTAACTGATTTTTTGCTTTAGCAGTTATTGTAATTTTTATTTTTTTATTTTCAAGTTGTTTTTCTAAATCTTCAACAAATTTACCAGCAACTTTTGCAACAATATCCATTGATAATGAAGTAAAGCTTACCATAGCATCAAGTCTATTTCTAAACTCAGGTGCAAAGAATTTATTTACAGCTTTATTTTCATTTAGAGAATCATCTTTTGCAAATCCCATAACATTTGCTTCTGCTGCACCTAAATTTGATGTCATAATTAAAATTACATTTTGGAAATCTGCTTTATTTCCACTATTATCAGTTAATTCTGCATTATCCATAACCTGTAAAAGAATTGACATTAAATCTGGATGTGCTTTTTCTATCTCATCAAGAAGTAAAACACAATGTGGATGTTTTCTAATAGCTTCAGTTAATAATCCGCCATTTTCAAACCCAACATACCCAGCAGGCGCTCCAATAAGTCTTGATATTGTATGAGGCTCCATATATTCACTCATATCAAATCTTTCAAAATGAACACCTAATTGTGTAGATAACTCTTTTGCTACTTCTGTTTTACCAACACCAGTAGGTCCTGTAAAAAGGAAGCTTCCAATAGGTTTTCTATCAATATTAAGTCCCGCTTTATTTCTTTTAATTGATTGAACAATTCTTGAGATAGCACCATCTTGACCAAATACTCTTTTTTGCATTCTTTTTTCAAGATTTTTTAATAAACTAATATCAGATCTAGTTGTAGCTTTAGATGGAATATGTGCCATTTTTGCAACTGTATCCTCAATATCTTTTTGAGTAATTGAGATATTCTTTTTATTTACAGTTGAATATTCTATTTTTTTACTAGCTCCCACCTCATCGATAACGTCTATTGCACTATCTGGTAAGAATCTATCACTAATATATTTTTTACTTAGTTCAACTGCCATCTCAATAGCACTTTTACTATATTTTACATTATGGAACTCTTCATATTTTGATTTGATTCCCTCTAATATAGTAACTGTATCCTCTAAAGAAGGCTCGTTTATATCAACTTTTGCGAATCTTCTACTTAAGGCTTTGTCTTTTGCGAAATCGTTTCTAAATTCACTAAATGTAGTTGCACCAATACATCTTAATTTTCCATTTGCTAACATTGGTTTTAAGATATTTGAAGCATCCATTGAACTTCCACTTACACTTCCTGCTCCAACTATTGTATGAATCTCATCGATAAATAAAATAGCATTTGGAATTTTTACAATCTCTTTTAAAAGTGCTTTTAATTTTTTCTCAAAATCGCCTCTATATTTTGTTCCTGCAAGCATTGAACCCATATCTAAAGAGTAAACTTTTGCATTTTCTAAAAACTCTGGCACTCTTTTATTTGCAATCTCTAAAGCTAAACCTTCAGCAATTGCTGTTTTACCAACACCTGGTTCACCAACTAAAATAGGATTGTTTTTCTTTCTTCTACTTAATATTTGAACAACTCTACTAATCTCAGTTGCTCTTCCAATAACTGGGTCAATATCCCCTTTTTGTGCTAAAGCAACTAGCTCAGTTGAATTTTTATCTAAAACTTTGTTGTCAGCAGATTCATTTTTTAAACCAGCTTCATCAAACTCTTCAGACTCTTCATTGTGAGAGATCTCTTCTAAAATATCAACTCTTTCAACACCTGCTGATTTTAATACAAATGTAGCGTAAGATTTTTCATCTTTTAAAATAGCTACAAACATATCTTCAACACCAGCATTTCTTTTTCCACTACTTTGTGTATGGGCTACCATATTTTCAATTGTAGAAGTTAACGTAATTGTTTCAATTGGTTCATCTTCTACATTTTCAGGAAATACAGGAGTATTCTCTTCAATGTGTTTTTTTATCTCATTAAAGATTTTATTTTTATCTAAACCTAAATCATTTAGAAGATTATCAATCACTTCATCATGGATAAGCATTAAAAAAATATGTTCTATTGTTAAATATTCATGCCTACTTTTCTTCGCATAGCTTACAGCTTGCGCAAATATATTTCTTAATTCTTTACTAATCATTACTCTTCTTCCATTACTGCTTTTAAAGGGAAACCCTTTTCTCTAGCTAAAGTTTTCACTTGAGCAACTTTTGTTGACGCAATCTCATGAGTATATATTCCACAAACATCTTTTCCATTATTGTGAATATTTAACATGATTTTTGTTGCTTGGTCAATATTTTTTCTAAAAACTCTAGTTAAAACATCAATTACAAAATCCATTGTTGAATAATCATCATTTAATAAAAATACTTTAAACTTTTTTGGTTCCTCTACTTCTAAATCACTATCAAGTTCAATTTCTAATTCGTTTGCCACAATATACCTCTTTTTTATTCAGTGTTGTATATATTATAACAAAAAACAACTAATCTTAGTAAAACAAATTGTTTATAAAATATTTTAAAGTTTATTTAATATTTTGATAAACTTACATTTTCAAAAGGAATTATATATGAATAGAGTATTTATTACAGCAACAAACACTGATGTAGGAAAAACATATGCCAGTGAACAAATTTTAAAACATTATGCAAAAAAAGGTTTCAAAGTAGGATATTTTAAACCTTGTGAGACAGGGGTTACTCATTCTCCACTTGATGGTTCAAAGATGTTAAATCTAGTAAAAGAATTAAACCCTGAATTTAAAGTAACAATAGAAGATGTTGTACCTTATCAGTTTAAACTTCCTGCAGCTCCATATGTTGCAAAAGAAGATAAAGATATAAATTTTATTTTTTTAAAAGAGAAAATAGCATATTTAGAAACTATGTGTGATTTTTTAGTTATTGAAGGTGCTGGAGGTTTAATGGTTCCAGTTTTAAAAGATATCTTTATGATTGATTTAATTGATATTTTTGAAGCAAAACCTATTTTAATTGCTCCATCTAAATTAGGGTGTATAAATGATATTTTATTATCTATTGAGGCTTTAAAGAAAAGAGAAATAGAGTTTGAATGGTATATTAATCTTTTTCAAGATAAAGATAGCTATGATGAAGTATCTAAGCCCTTTTTAGAAGATTATTTTGGGAAATTAAAATATCTTCATGAGTTGGATTAAATCCAACTCCCTTATAAAAACTTTTTTAACCAATTAAAATAAAAAGCAAAAATAAAAAATCCAAATCCTATAATTGCAGTTATTAATTGTAGAGAGATAAATCCTGCTGCTATTCCAATAAACATAGTTGTTAAAACATTTGAAATCATAAAAATCATATCATTGTAAGAGATTACTCTTCCTAAATATTTCTCTTCAACATTTTCTTGAATTAAAGCATAGGTATATGACCAAATTGTTGTTGTCATAAGACCTGTAAAAAACATTGCAATTAAAGCATAATAAAAATTAAACTGTAAAAAGCTCCAAAGAATAATTGCAGCCCCTTGAAAAATAAAAAGATAAACAAGAGTATCTTTATTTACTCTACTTGTAATAAGTAAAGGGCCAATCATTAAAGCAAAGGCTCTTACAGCATTTGTGATACCAATAGACAAAGGAACTGCAATAACATATTTATATTCATTTTTTGCTAATAATGTAACTAAAGTATCAAAAGAGGTTAATCCTACTGATGAATGAAAAAGTATTAAGTGAAGAACTAATTTATTATTTTTTAAATATAAAAATCCATCTTTTATCATTGATACAATTTTTTCTTTTGTATGAATAATCTCAACTTTAAATTCAATACTAAAAAATATCATAATTGCAACTATAAAAAAGACTGCGTCAATAATTATAGATATTTTTATACCTAAAGAGTGAACAACAACTCCACTTAAAGCCATCCCAGCAGCATAAGTAAAAGACCAAATAATAGAATGTATCTCATTAGCTTTTTGTAAAGCTTGTCCTCTGACAAGTTTAGGAAGTAAAGTCATCTCTGTAGCAAAAAACATAGAGGAACATCCCATTCTAATAAATATTAAAATCATTAATATCCACAATTCATCTTTGCTATCTATAGTAAGAAAAAGTAATGTAGTTACTAGTTCGGTTAATAGCAAAATTAACATTAAAGTTTTTACTCTAACTCTATCTATTATAGCTCCAGAAAAAGGACCAATTAAAACAGCTGGCAGTAGATGCATAGCTGTTACTAATGAAATAACAAAAGCAGAAGAACCAAAATTTACAGCCATAGTGTAAATTGCAACATTAGAAAACCAAGAACCAAAATATGCAACAAACTGCAATAATGATAGTTTTCTAATTATTGGATAATTAGTTAAAAGTTCACGGTAGTTCAAGTCTTATTAATACCTCTTGAAACATAGCAGAAAAAGCTAATTCATCACTTTTATGATTTGTTAAATAGTTTGCTTTTTTATTTCCTGCAAAAAGTACAATGCAACCTTTTTTTATATCTTCATCAAATTTTATTATAAAGGTACTTTCTCCATATGAAGATTTTGCTATTACTTCTTGATTCTCTTCAAAACTACAATCTGGATTTATATATAAAAAGCTGTCTTCTTTAAATTGTGAGTTTAAATTGTTTTTTCTTTTTCTAAAAAGAAGATAATACTCATCTTCATCTTTTTGCTCATAAAGATTTTCAACTTCAAGCTCTTCTAAGAACTCAAATTTTTCTATTTTTGAGTCATCAACAAACTCTTTATTTGTATAATAATCAAAAGCTTCCTCAAAATCAACTAAACCTTTAAAACCAAATTGTGTATTCATATAAGATGAAAATTCATACTCACTTATACTATTTTTTTGTTTCTCTTCTACATCATAAGATATAGCTTTGTACTCATGTCCATATGAAAGTCTTACATCTTTTTTTGCTTTAAAATTAGTAGCTGGGATTATAATATCTGCATATTCACAAGTATCATTAAATGTTGTACCAAAAAATACAACAAAAGTGTTTTTTAAACCTTCTATAACTCTTTTTGTATTAGGTGCACTTACAACTGGATTTGCACCTTGTATAAATACTAATTTATATTTTGAAAAATCAACTTCTGGTAAAGGAACATATTTTTTCCCTTTTACACTAAATTTTCCCTCATATGAGTAGGCTGAGTCACTTAAATACCAAACTCCACCTACATTTTTATTGTGTAAACCAATATATCCAGCAAAAGAATCTATCGCTCTTGTAATATTTACACCCTCATAGTACTTCTGTACTCCTATACCTAACAGTATTGAGACAGACTTATTTTTGATTATTTCAAAAAGTTTTGTAATCTCTTGAAGAGATATTCCTGTTGTTTGTTCATATGAGACTAAAGGTCTACTTTTAGCTAAATCAAAAAACCAATCAGCTCCATTTGATTGCTCTATAAACTCTTTGTCTTCCATATCTTCCATATATGCAAACCTTGTTAATAATAAAGCTAACTCATGGTCAGTTTTTGGATTTATCTGAAGGTGTAGTTCAGATTTTTTTGCAATAGGAGTTGATACTGGGTCAATAGTTATAAATATTTTATCTTTTGTAAGTTCATACATATGTGGACTTGTAATAGAATAATTTCGTCCCCAAACTATAATTACATCAGAATTTATAAGTTTTTCAATAGGAGGATTAACATTTTTCCCTCTTCCTAAGTTTATCCCCTCTTCTCCTGCACCTTCACAAAGACTTCCTTTAGTAAGAATAGAGCCAAAATTATTGAAAAATACTTTTGGAGAGTTTTGCATAACTCCTAAGTTTCCTGCACCTTTATAGTATAAAGTATCCTCTGGGTTCATCTCTTTTAATTTTGAAGTAAACTCTTGTAAAGCCTTATCTAAAGAGACCTTTTCATTTGATATATAAGCATCTTCTAAAAAATCCTCTTTTAATAAATTTGCAAAATTTACACAAAGTTTTGATTTAGTAGTAGGATGTTCTTTATTACCTTTTATTTTCCCATTACTTAATACTGCTTCACAAGTATCAAAACAGTCAAGGGGACAGGCAAGTGTGTTATTTAAATTCAATTTTAATTAACCTAGAAAATTGTTTAGGATTAGTAACTATAATCTCAACTTTGTAAGATGAGATATGTTTTGAATCTGCCACATCATATATTTTACTAATCTTTAAATCTGTTTTTTCACCATCTAAATATATATCTTTGTTTTTTATAGACTCTATATCTAAAATTGGAACATATATTTCAAGTTTACCTTTACTTAAATCTTTTGCTTCATAAAGCAGTGTTCCAGGAGTTACATAATCTCCTTCATTTACTGCTATATTATAAATATAATAATTTTTTTCAATTAGTTTTTTATTTTTGATACTATCTCTTAAATTTGCAATATTTATTAAAATATCTGCTTTATTGATTTGTAGATTTACTACATTGATTTTTTGATTATCTTTTTCATAACCTGATTTAGATTTAATCTTCATCAATCTTTCATAATTTGTATTTTGAAGTTCAATCATCTCATTCATTGCTTCTAATTTTTTTAATGATTGTTCTAAATCAATTCTATCTACATAAGAATCTATCTCAATAATTTTTGAATTATTTGACTTTTTACCCTCAATATTTTTATTTGAAAATATTATCTTACCACTAACTGAAGCTTTTATCTCATAACTCTCTATTGGCTCTAATTTAGCATAAAATTCATTTGCAAATGAAAAAGAAACTACAGCTATAACAATCAACAAATATCTCATATATTACCTCTTATAATTTAATCTCTCTGATTCTAGTAAGAATCTCTTTTTTAAGTACCTTAAACTCTTTTTCACTTTCACATTCAAAAATCAATTTATCTAAAGTAGAATCAATTTTTAAATATGGAATTAAAACTTTTATTAACTCATTTTTATCTTTTGAGCTTTTAACAAGTTTATTTAAAGGTGTTTCTTTTGATACTTTTTCTTTGCTTTGAAGTGTAACAAGTTTATATAAACCCAAAATTAATAGTGTAGCTATTATACCAAAGATAAAATATTTAGCTTTATCTTCTGTAGATATTTTTTCTTTTATTACAATTTTTTCTTTCGCAACTTCTTTAGTCTCTTTTGGTTTTTCCAGTACAACTTTTTGTTTTTCTTCAGTTTTATCAACTTTTATATTAAACTCTTTTGTACTCTTCTCAACTATTTTTTTATCTTTTTTATCAAAATATTTTAATTTTATACTTGGAATTGTAATTGAGTTTTCAGGAATAATAGAAAAAACTTTAGTATATGTTCCTTCATATCCTAAATTTGAATATGTTGTTTTTATATCAGGTTTATTATCATAAATAGTTGCATTTGGTATATCTAATTTTATATCTTGGATATCATCAAAATTCCCTATCCCTTTTATCTCTAATTTTAAAGATACTGATTCACCTTGTTTAATTTCAGTTTTATTAGCATTTGCATTTATATCAAAATCACCTATAAGTGATATATCTTGAGGAAGTTTTTTTACATCAAATTTCAATTCATTTGAATAAACTTTTTGAACCTTTGGTACAGATGAAAAAAATCCAAATGGTGTTGAACTATTTGATTGCATCAATTGAGCATCAACTCTTAAAGGGCCAACATTTAATTCACCACTTTTTTGAGGAAAAAGTAAAAACTCTAATTCTTGAACAATATATCCATTTTGTTCATATCTATCATTTTTATTTTCTATTCTTTTATACCAGAAATTTTCAAAGTGTGGTTTTTCAAAACCTAAATTAGTAATTTGCAAATCTCTTTTATATTTAAATACTAATTTGACAACTAAATCCTCGCCAACATATAAATTATCTTTAGAAGGAATTAATGTCAAATCAAAATCTGTAGAGTTTGTTTTATGTACTATTGTTTGTTTGACAACTTTTTCAGATGTATAAACCTCTTTATCATCAATTATAAATTTAAATTTTGGAATTGTAAAATCAGCAGAAGGGATAATTTTAAATCTTTTACTTAATTTTTCGTTGTAATCACCATTTATAATCTGTAAAGATTTTGAGGTACCTTGATTTTCTACAATATAATTATCTATTTTTTCTATTTTAGGAAACTCAATAGAACTTCCTGTAACTTCTATATCAAAATAATAGGGTTCACCCTTTACAAAACTATCTGGTGCTTTTAAAACAACATCTGCAAACACACTTAAATTTAAAATTAAAAAAAATATAATATACTTAACTAGTTTCATCAAAATGCCAATGTTCCTTCGATAGCGAAATTTGCTTTAGAATCAAGCTCTGCATGGGACAATACTGCTATTTGTAATCCAAATTTTTCATAAATTTCTGAAACTCTTTTTCTTAGAAGTGGATCTACAACCATAGCAACTTTACTATATCCTTTAGACTCAATCTCTTCAAGAAGCTCTTTTGTTTTAGTAACTAAATTATTAATCTCTGCAATTGAAAGCATAAGTTGTGATACCCCATGTTGCTCTTGCAGTTTTCCTATAAATTGTTGCTCAATATCAGGTTTAATTGTAATAATATGTAAAGTTCCATCCGTATCTTTAAATCTTTCTGTAATAAGTCTATATAACTTACTTCTTACATGTTCAAGTAAAATATCTGGAGCCTTTGTAAATTCAGCTATATCAGCTATTGCTTCAATTATTGTTAACATATCCACAATAGGTATTTTTTCATGTAAAAGATCTCTACATACTTTTAATAATGAGCCATAAGAAGTCACTTTCATAGCCTCTTCAACAACAATAGGGAAATCTTTTTTTAATCCCTCTACAATATCTACAATATCTTGTCTTGTGATAATATCTTCAGAATATTTTTTTATTAATTCAGATAAATGTGTTGATATAATTGTAGGAGCATCAACTACAGTAAAACCTTTCATTAAGGCTTCCTCTTTTTGTTTTTCCTCAATCCATGTTGCGTCAAGATTAAATACAGGCTCTTTAACTCTTAAACCTTTTAATTTTTCATTTGGTACACCACCCATAGCAAGTAGTTTATTTATCTCTACTCTTCCTGTTGCAATAGGAATTCTTTTTAAATAAAGTTGATATTCATTTGGAGCCAATGTAGTATCATCTGAAATTCTAATTTGCGGTATTACAAACCCTAACTCACTTGCAATTGTTTTTCTAATACCCCTAATTTTGTCTAAAAGTTCAGAATCCCCTTGAACTAGCTGTAATAATCTAATTCCAAGTTTTAATTCTAAAACCTCTAGCTTCATAATCCCTTCTATAACATTTTTTTCATCAGGAACAGATTTTTTCTTTTTATCTTTAAAATCTTTTAAATCACCAGTTGGTTCAATTTTATCTTTTACCTCTTTTTTAGGAGTAAATAGTTTTGTAAGAGCATTATCTTTACCACTCTCAATCATATTAATTGTGTATCCAATAAATACCATTAATGTACCCATTATCACTAATATTCCAGTAGGGAATCCTGGTATAAAACCAAATAATATCATTCCAATACCAACTAAAACTAATGACTTAGAATCTTTTACTAATTGAGCAACAGATTGATTTGCAAACTTATCTTCATCCATATTAGATCTAGTGATTATAATTGCAGTTGCCGTTGATAAAATCAGTGCTGGAATTTGTGCTACTAAACCATCCCCAATTGTTAAGATTGTATATATTTCACCACTTTGAGCTACTGTCATATCATGTTGAAATAGACCAATTAAAAGTCCACCAACTAAATTAACTAAAGTGATAATAATACCAGCAACTGCATCACCTTTTACAAACTTTGAAGACCCATCCATTGCTCCATAAAAATTTGCATCTGAGATTAACTCTTTTCTTCTAATTTGGGCTTGTTTATCATCTATAAAACCTGCATTTAAATCTGCATCAATTGCCATTTGTTTACCTGGCATTGAATCTAGTGTAAATCTTGCAGTAACTTCCGCAACCCTTGTTGCACCTTTAGTTACAACCATAAAATTAATCAGTACTAAAATAATAAATACAATAATACCAATAACCATATTACCACCAACTACAAAATCTCCAAAGGCGGAAATAATGGAACTAACTGCTTCAGGTCCATTATGACCTTCACTTAAAATAGATCTAGTTGTAGCAATATTTAAAGAAAGCCTAAATAGAGCTAGGATTAATATAATTGTTGGAAATGTTGTTAAATCTGAAGGTCTTTGAATATATAAAGATATTAATAATATTAAAAGGGATAAAGATAAAGATATAACTAAAAAAAAGTCTAAGGCACCCTTTGGTAAAGGGATAATAATAATTGTTAAAATAGCTACAAATAGAGCAACTACAAATAAGTCTTTTGATAAAAATTTTTTTAAATTCATTTAGTACTTTATTCTATCTAATAAAATTTTTTAAAGATGAGTTAATTATTTTATTAAGAGTTTTATTTTCTTTTTTGTATAAAGATAAGATATTTAATAAAGCCATATGAATCACTTAAATACCTCCTTAAACTTTGCAACTATCTCATTGAAGTTGTATTGTTCTTTCATACTTTGAGTCAAGAATTCTCTTATTTTTTCTTTTCTTGCAAGGGCATCATCTAATTCAGCATCCATACCTGGTTTATATGCACCAACTCTTACTAAAACTTCATTCTCTTTAATGAGAGATAATATCCTTTTTAGCTTTAAAAAGTCATTATAATGATCGTCACTAACAACTTTATCCATTACCCTTGAAGCTGACTTTAATAAATTAATTGGAGGGTAAAATCCTTGCTCAGTTAAATCCCTTGTTAAAACAATATGTCCATCAAGAATAGATCTACTTTGATCAGCAATAGGATCATTCATATCATCCCCATCAACTAAAACTGTAAAAAATGCTGTAATTGAACCTTTTGCATTATTACCTGCTCTTTCCATTAATTGAGGTAAAAGTGCAAAAACAGATGGTGGATAACCACGACTAACAGGCGGTTCACCGGTACTTAATCCAATCTCCCTTTGAGCCATTGCAAATCTTGTAACAGAATCCATCATTAAAAGTACATCATGACCTTTATCTCTAAAGAATTCTGCAATAGCCATTGCTGTAAAAGCCCCGTACTTTCTCATTAGAGCTGATTCATCAGAAGTTGCTGCAACAATAATTGTATTTTCAAGATTATCATGGAGATTGTAATGGATAAACTCAGGAATTTCACGCCCTCTTTCACCAATTAATGCAACAACTTTTATTTGTGCTTCACAACCTTTAACAATCATCCCCATTAAAGTTGACTTACCAACACCAGAACCTGCAAAGATACCAACTTTTTGACCTTTTCCAGAAGTAAGCATAGAATCAATAGCTTTTACACCTGTTGAAAATCTCTCATCAATAATTCCTCTTTCAAGTGCTGGCATTGATATTTTATTTATAGCTGAACTTTCTTCTAAATCTTTTATCTTACCCTTATCATCAATTGGTTCCCCAAGAGCATTTACCACTCTACCTAAAAGACCGTATCCAGCTTTTACAGATAAGCCCTCTTTTTGTAAATATACTTTATCTTGAATTCTAAATCCATCAATAAAAGAGAAAGGAACAATAGTAAAGTATCCTGATTCGATGGAAGCTACCATACCTAATACAGTATATAAATGAGCTTGGGATTCAATTTTTACGATATCACCTACAGCAACTTCAATACCTTTTGCTTTTATAGTTGTTGAAGAGATATTAACAATTCTTCCAAAAGGGATAGACAAGTTAGCTGAATCAATACTATTTATTATAGAGTCTATATCCATTTACATCTCATCACACATTTTTTTATATAAGCTATCTTTTGTATTTTCTATAGCTTTACATCTATTTATAAATTCATCTTTTTTTATTGAATTATCAAAAGACTCATAAAGCTTTATTATCTCATAATAAGTTTGTGCTAAATCATTTGGTTTAATTCTTCTTGAATAATCCAATGCACTTAATAGAAGATTTAAAGCTTCTTCATTGTTATTATTTGTTTGTTCTATTTTTGCTAATTCCAATTCTACAAAAGGTGAATAAACATATGCACTCAACTCTTTTTGCTTATTATAAAGTTTTTGAAGTGTATCTTTTGCTTCATCTTTTAAATCTTTTTTTATTAGATATAGATAATAGTTATAATAAAAATCAATAATCACAGGATTAGTACTATTATCTTTAATATATTGAGGATTCTTATTTGCATAATCAAAATATCTATCTAAAGCTACATTATCATTTTTTTCATAAAGTATTAAAAATCTATATAAAAACTCTTTTGACAACACTTCTTTATTATCAACCATCTCAACTTTAGCTGATAGTGCCTCTGCATCTTCATATTTTTTTAAAGCCAAAGCCATTCTTTCTAAATATAGATATATATTTGGATCCCTATCATTATTAAAAGTACTAAGAAGCTGATCATAAGCTTTTTGAGTAGGTACTTCTATTAAACATTCAAAAAAGTCATATTTTGTTTTTTCATCTTTAATCAATAATTCAAAAGTTTCATCTCTTGCTGTTTCTAAAGTCTCATTTAATAAAAAACATTTTCCTGTTTTTAAATAGTTTTGGATTAACTCAATATTTACCTCATCAAATATAGCTTCAATAGATTCATATCCAAATCTTTGTGCAATACTATTTGAAATTTTTCTATAAACTCTTTTTGATTTTAAGATAATATCATAGTTTTTTTTGATTTTATTATTTAGAAGTTCTTGTAATAAAACTTTTTGTTGCATAGATTCTGATGATTGGTATTTTGTAGCTAAAATAGCAGGCTCTATATAACCTTGACGCATAAGAATCTCATCTAAATACATTTTCGATTTTTCAAAATATATCCCATTTGGAAAATCATTTATAATATCTTTATACAACTCTTTTGCTTTTGATAAATATTTATCAGTTCTATCATACATACTCATATATGTATTTGCTAATTTATACTTAAAATCTTCAATTGAAGCTGGTTTGTTTGTTTTAGCAAGAAGTTCAGTTAAAATCTCTACTGCAAATTCTGGCATTCCTACTTTTGTAAGTTTGTCAACTTTTTCCAAGGCCAAAAAAGAATCTTGTGCATAATAATCTAAATTTCTTTTTAAAACTTTTGAGATAAGCTCATATGCTTTTTCTCTTTCCCCATTTGCTATATATACATCAAATAGCTCATCTGCTACTATAGTTGCAATCTGAATATCAGTAGTTTCTGTCAAAATTTTATATAATACTGTTGTAGCTTTATCATACTCACTTTGATATTTATGTATTTTTGCTAGATAAATTTTTCCATATGCTCTAATTAGTGGATTGTCAAAGTTATTAATAATAATATTAGCAAAATATAAAGCATCATTTGCCTTATTTGTATTTAGTTTTAACTCAATCAATACCATATATGCTTTTGCCAAATCATCTTCATGAATTTTTGAATCATTTATTGCTGCTTCTAACTCTTTTGCAGCTTGTAGAATTATTCTTTTTGATTTTTTCTTTAGAGCTAGTTCTCCATAAACTATTATTAAATCTGAATCTAAAATATTTATTTTATTTATTCTTTTTAATGCTTCTATTTGGGAAAAAGCTTCATCAATCTTTCCCTCTTTAGAAATTTTTCTTGCATGATTTATAATCTCAAAACCATCAGTAATCTCTTGTTTTCTTTTTTCAGAAATTTGATTTCCAGAAGAGTTTATAAAACCATAATAAAAATCTTTTCTTGCTTCTAAAAAGGAACTTAATAAAAATAAAATTATTAATAGTTTCAATACTTACCTTTATTTCTTTTTTAATTCATATACATATGAGAATATTTCTGCCATTGCTTTATAAAACTCATTTGGTATCTCTTGATCAATCTCAATTTGAGAATATATTGACCTTGCAAGAGACGGATTTTCAATTATAGGGATACTATTATCTCTAGCAATATCTTTTATTTTTAATGCAATAAAATCTATACCTTTAGCCACAACTTTTGGAGCATTATCAACTTGGTTATCATATTTCAAAGCTATAGCATAATGAGTTGGATTTGTAATTACAACATCAGCTTCAGGTACATCTGACATCATCCTTTTCATTGACATTTGCATTTGAATTCTACGAATTCGACCCTTTACCTGAGGATCCCCTTCCATATTTTTAAACTCATCTTTTATCTCTTGTTTACTCATACGAAGAGATTTAAAGAAATAATATCTTGTAAAATAAAAATCAATTATAGCAAAAATTATTATAATTAAAAGTATAGCAGCTAAAAAATATCCTGTAAGTTCAATAATAGTATATAAAGTCGCATTAAACTCTTTATTCATCATGGCTAAAAAGGCTTTATATGTAAACATAAATACTAAAAACATTACTGTTATAATAATTATTAGTTTTAAAGTTAATTTTAAAGCTTCAAGAAGCTTTTTTAAACCAAAAACACTTTTCATTCCCTTAATTGGATCTAATTTTTGTAAATCTATTTTCATAGGAGTAACAAGAAATCCAAACTGACTCCAATTTGTTATAAAAGCTAGAATAAGAACTAATGCAAATAAGGGCAATAATGCTATAACTAAAGTAACAACTGTAGTATAGCCTATAGAATAAAAAGTATTGCCTGTCATATCCTGACCAATAAAGCCATAAACAAATAACATTAACTTCTTAATTTGATTAACTGCTGAACCTGAAAAAAACAATAAATAAACTGATCCAAAAAATAAAATAGCTGCACCTGTAACTTCCATTGACTTAGGTACATTACCCTCTTTTTTGGCATCTTCTATTTTCTTGGTTGTGGGTTCTTCGGTTTTTTCTTCTTCATCTCCAGCCATAATTCTCTACTTATTGAAATTTTGTAATTAAATAATTTGAAAAACTTTCAGTAAATACTTCCATCCCTAAAATCAAAAATACAAATATTAATGCAAATTTTAGCTGAAAAGTAATTACAAAAGGTGAAAATGCTGGCATTGATTTTGTACCATACCCATAATATAAATCCATAATGAAGCCTATAAAAAATAAAGGTAAGGCAAAAGCAAAGGCAAAAGCAAACATTCTATTTATTTCATCAATTGCAATCTGTACTCCATCATAAGAAAAAATATTAAATGTTCCTAGATGTACCATAGCAAAACTTTTTGATAAAATCACAATAGTCATTTCATACATCCCTGTTTCAAAAAAAACCATTAAAGCAATCCAATATAAAAGTCTACTAATCAATCCTTCATTTGAACCCGTTGCTGGATCAAACATTGTAGCCATAGATAAAGCAGTTGCATAACCAATAAAATCTCCAATAATTCTAACAGCATTAAAAGCAATATTTAAAAACAATGAAGCAATTAAACCTAAAGTAACCTCACTTATTAATGCTAAAATAAAACTGTCTTCTGTGAAATCACCTTTTATCTCAACTAAAGGATAAAGAAATATTGTAATGTAAAATGCAGTAGATATTCTTACTGTTGAACTAATTGAAGTATGATTAAAAATAGGTATAAATACAACAAAAGCTACAATTCTAGCAAGAAGTAACAAAAAAGAATAAAGAGTTTCTTCATTAAGTAAAGATATGAGTTCTTGCATTTAAACTACATATAATTCATATCTTCAGCTACATCCTGATTTTGAATTATTGATTCTACTATTTCATCTGAAGAGTGTGTTTGATTATTTTGATTTTCATTTTGTTGTTGTGAGAAACTATTTGAATTTGTTCCACTATCTTCCATATTGAAATTTAAATTAAATGAAGTGTCATTGTTATTATTAAATGTTTTATTCAATGCATCTCTTAATGAAGTTTGATTTTCAATCATTGCATCATGTGTAGTTGATTTAGACATGGTTAAATTAATTGATAAAGAGTTGTCTTTTTCATTTTTCATTAAAATTGCGATATGACCTAGTTGTGCTGGAACTAAATTTATCCTAAATGCAGTTACAGGTGGTCTATAATTTTCATACATATTTCTAGCAATATCTGACATCATTGAAGACATTGCTTGTCTAGCACCAACTATTCTATTTTGAATAGATAAAGCTAAATTAGAATTAACTGTTAAATTCACACTATTTTCATTTGTGTTTGTACTAGATTGTTGAGTTGTTGCTGAAGTTGTATCTGTTTTTAAACTAGATTCATCCTCTATTTTTTCACTATTACTTGAATTTAGTGCTAACTTATTTAGTATAGATAAATTACTATCAACTCGTCTTTTCATTTGTTGGGTAAAAGTTGTTTCATTTGTACTTTCCTCAACACTTACATCCATATTATCAAGACCTAGTTCTAATTTATTTGCACCCTCTTTAATATTATTTAAAGAAGTTCCCTCTTTTACTACCTTTACAGCCTCACTTTTATTCATATTCATCTGTGAAAGTACTGTAGCTTTTTGAGAACTCAAATATATATTAGTCATTAAATCATTAGATTTTTGCAATGCACTTTGTTTTTGATTTTCTTGATCTAAATTTTGAGTTTTAGTTATTGTAATATCTTCTTTTTTATTTTCAATAATTTTTTCAACAGGCGTTGAATTTTTTTCTTTTTTAGTTTGAGTATCTACATCAGATAAGATATTCTTATCTAACTTAACTTTTTGCTCATCCTCTACGATAGCCTCATTATCTAAATTATTTAAACTCTTAGTATTTTTTGTTGATTCATTATTATTTTGAGCAGTATCTATTTTTTCTTTTTTTATTTCATCTTTACTATTTATTTGAAGTGTCTTATCTTTTGGCTCTTCAAGCTCATTTTTCTTATCTAAGTTTTGTAATTCCACTTTCTGTGTATTATTGTTTACTTCACTATTTTTATTAGTGTTTTTTTCTGTATCAACAGTATCAGAAATCTTATTTGTTGGTGTTTCTATTTTATTATTTTGCGCAGTATTATCAACTTTATTGTTTTTTAATTGATTTGATTCAGGTTTTTCATCATTATTAGTTTTAACTTTTACTTCTGTGTTTTTTTCTGGTGTATCAACTTTAACCTCTTTTGAAGGAGTCTCTTTTGTTTTTTCATCTACAATATTTTCTATTTTTGTACTTAAATTCTTTGATTCATTTAGGTTTTGTTTATTATCACTATTTTCATTTTTTTCTATTTTAGTATTTTTATTTTCTAAATTTTCTATATTTGTATTTTTTAACTTTTCATTTTCTATATTTGTATTTGAATTACTTTTTAAATCTTCTTTATTTTCAGTTGTTTTTTTGTTATCTATTTCTAATTCATTTTCATCTTCAATATCAATGTTTTTTTGACTATCTTCACTATTTTCTAAATTTTTTGAACTCTCTTTATTTTCTAGTGATTTATTTATATTTTGATTTTTTTCTTTCTCAATTTCATCTTTGTTAGCTAAAGTAGTTGATTTAGTCTCTTCATTTGAGCTTGTATCTACTTTTGAAGTATTATCTTTATTTTCTTCTTTACCCAGCTGTTTTTTTGCATCCATAATCATCTTATCTAATAAAGATACTGAACGATTCTCTTTTTTTTCATTTACATTTTCTTCTGATAAATTCTTATTCTCATTTGTTTTTTTATCATTATCTATGTTTTCAGATTCAATTTTTGTAGTTTTTTGTTGTGTTTTATTTGTATCTTCACTTTTTTCAGGAGAATTTTTATCTACATCTTGTGATACTTTTGTTTCATCTGAAGTTTTTTCTTTTTTGTTAGTAGAAGAAGTATTATTAGTTATTTCTTCATTTTTTGTATTATCATTTTTTGTTGGTGTTTTAGTAGATATTGTAGATTTATTTTCACTACTAAGCTCTTCTTTTCCTTTCATAAGGAAAGAATCAAAAAGAGACATACCCTCTTTTTTAGTATTGCTATTAGTAGTTGTTGTTTTCTTACTTGTTTCAGTTTTAGTAAGATTTAAAATATCTACTTGTTTAGTCATAACCTACACTTTAATTATATCTAATGTCTTATTATCAATACTTTTATGAGTATTGAAAGTTGCAACATTAGCTTCATATGAACGCATAGCTTCAATTAAATCAACCATCTCAACAACAGGATTAATATCTGGATATGCAACATACCCTTCTTCATTCGCATCTGGATGTGAAGGTTCGTATCTCATAACTGGATTAGCATCATCCTCTACTATTGATTTTACTCCTACTCCCCTTAAAGAAATATCAGGAGATTCATTTAATTTTTTATCTATAGTATTTGATTGTTTTTGATTTTCTTGAAGAAGAATCTCTTCAAAAACAACATTTTGTTTTTTATAAGGTCCACCATCAGCTGTATGAGTTGTTTTAGCATTTGCAATATTTGCACTTACAACATTTATACGAGTTCTTTGAGCTGACATTCCTGAAACTGCAACATCATATCCGTCAAAAAAAGCCATTTTTAACTCCTAACTACACTTGCATACTAGTGATTTCTTTGTATGCAGCAAGTGCTTTATTTTTTACTTCTAATGCTAGTTTTAAAGAAAGGTCAGCTTCTTCAATTTTTTGAACAGCTTCTTGAAGATTTTTAACTTTTCCAGTTGCAATCCCTTCCATAGCATTATAACCCTCTACTTGTGAATTATTAACTTCTTTCATAGCATCACTTAACATATTTGAAAATGTATTATCTTGTTCTTTCCCTTTTGATACCTTTTGAGAATCTAAAAGAGGACTTATAGAATTTGAAATTGATGAAACATCCATATTATTTTCCTTTTATCTTTTAAGTGGCTTTAGTGCCTGAAGTTTGTGCATCTTGTACACCAAGTTCAGCCATCATTGCATTAATTTTTTCTTCATTATATTTATAATCTAACTCTTTTCTTTTATTATCCAAATTAAAAAGTAATATTATTAAAGAGAGCATCATATTGGAAAGTCCTTTTAATACAATTGTTACACCAATAATACCAAAAATCATCTCTAAAGGAGTATATAAGTCTGCATTTATAACAAAAAATATTAGTGTAGCAAAGAAACCAGTAGCTATATATAATCTAAATATACCACTATTTATCACATTTTGTGAAAATCTTTCTACTACCATTATATTCCCATGTTAGATAAAAAAGTATTAAATGCTGTTGCAGACACCATAAGAACCTTACTTAATATGTTTTAGTAATGAATCAATCACCTTATGAAATTGTTTTGTTATATCATCATTAATAAATTCGTGAACAAATAGTTTTCTTAATCTTGAAGTTGTAGAAATATTTGATGATGATGAAACATTACCTATATATTCTACCATAAAATTTTTATTTAATCTATTCTTTTTAGCTAAATTTACTAAAGAATTTGCAATTGTTTCACCAATTTTATAATTTTTTGTGTGATTAAAACAAATCAACAGCTTATCTTTATTTATTGAAAGCATTTTCATTAAAGCATATACATCTGTTAAAGCAGAAGGATCAGTAGTGGTTAAAGCTAAGATATTATCAGATATAGATAAAAACTCTTGAACATAATCGTTTAAGCCAGCACCTGTATCAATTAGGATTATATCGTAGTTATTTAAATTTTTTAAATCATTAACAACTCTTGTTAAAACTAAGGAGTTTTTGAGGTTTGCATATTGATAACCACTTTTACCAGCAATTAAAGAGATATTGTCATAATTAGTTTCTGTAATGATTTCATTAATTGTATTTCGACCTTCAATATAATCAAATAAAGTGAATCTTGGTTTTAAGTCAAATAATACTTGCATATTTGCTAAACCTATATCTGCATCTATTACTGCAATTTTGAAACCCCGTCTTGATAATAAGTATGCAATATTTGCTGTAAATGTAGACTTTCCTACTCCACCTTTTCCTGAGGTAATAGTAACAATTCTTGTTTTAGAATCATTATTTTTACTTTTTGTCAAATTCAAAAGTTTACTAGCTTGATTCGATATTGTATTAAACAATATTATCTCCCTGAACAAGAATTATTCATAAAACAATTTATCAGAAATGATGAATCAGAAACAATTAAATCATCAGGTACATTTTGACCTATAGAGAAATATGTGATTGATTTTTTTGTTTTATGGGCAAAAGAGATTAAGTTACCAAAACTTTTAGTTTCATCAAGTTTAGTAAAAGTTAGATAACTTATATTTAAGCGTGAATAGTTTGTATATATATCAATTAAGTCACTATGTTTAACATTTGCAGGTAATACTAAAACTTTCTCAATTGGTAATTCATGTACTCTTTCTTGATACTCATTAATCATCTCAATTTTATCAATATCGTGTTGAGAAGAACCAGCTGTATCAATAAAAATATAATTACAATCTTTTAATCTTAATAAAGCCTCAACTAACTCTTCAGGTTTTTTAACAACCTCTAAAGGTAGCCTCATAATATTTGTATATGCTTGTAATTGTTCAATTGCACCTACTCTAAATGAATCTAAAGTAACAATTCCAACTTTATAATTTTGCCCTAGCTTATAGGCATATCTTGCTGCAAGTTTTGCAATAGTTGTAGTTTTTCCAACTCCTGTTGGTCCCACCATCATTACAATTTTTCGTTGGTGTTTTCTTAATGGAATTTCTTGTTTTATAGGAATTATTCTTCGAAGAATCAATTTGAAAAAATCATTAACTTTTTTAGGATTTGCTTTTAAAGCAATAGGTAATTGTTTAATAGTTTTTTTCATAATTGTATATGTCATCTCTTGATCAAACTCATTTTGCTCAAAAAGATTATATATCTCAACAAATTCAGGAGGAATAGTTAAATCATATAATTGACTTTTAGGATCCCATAAAGATTTTTGAACCTGCATTATTGCATCTTGCATTTTCAAAATCTCTTCTTTAAAATCATAAAACTTAACATCTTTTGATTGTTCTACACGAGAAGCAGTATTATTTGTACTAATCTTTTTTGTATGTTTTAAAGGTTGCTGTTCATCTTCTAAAGCAACTACAACCTCATACATATCTTTGTTACCATCACTAGCACTTGAAATTTTTTTTGTTGAAACAACAATTGCATCTTCACCACACTCTTCTTGTGCATTTCGAAGGGCAATAGTTGGGGTTTCTCCTAAAAAAGAGAGCATATTCATTCTATTCTTCCATCTTTGTAAATTTTTTCAATTTGTCCATCTTCTCTTTTAATTCTTATATATTCATCATTTTCAAAAATAATTTTTCCTGGTCTTTCTATTTGTATAGAACCAAAATTAAAAAGTACTGAGTTATTTTTATCTTTATCTAAATCTTTTGTGCAAATGATAGTACCTTTTCTTAAATATCTTGAAGCACGGTATTTAGTAGTTCTAAAATCATTTTCAGCTACAGGTTCACAAAATTTTTTTACACTCGTTACATTTGATTTATATAAATCATCAAGATTTATTAATTCTTTATAATCAATATCTTTTTTAGTCACTAAAACTTCTATTCCAAAAGCTTGAAAAGATAGAAAAAACATTAAAACTAAAATTTTAAGCTTTAACATTAAAAATTGCTCCTCCATTTGAATCACTAATTTCATCAACAATATCTTTATACATTTTTTGAATAGGTTGTACAATCAAAGATAATTTTCTATTTAATTCGTAAAGTGCTTTTAATTCATTTTCAAGACCATTTACTTGTTCTCTATAGATATTTACATCTACTCCATTTTGCATCTCTTTTATAATCTCTTCATTAAGCTTTTGTTTATAAGATGCTATCTCTTCAATCATGTTTTGCTTATCATCATTTCTGTTTAAAAGCTCTTCATGTTTAGCTTTTTTTATATCTTCTATATCTTGATTTATATACTCTTGCATTTTTTTAACAAGTACTAACATTTCATTAATAATATTTTCTACCATAATAAACTCTTACTTATTTCTTTCGGTTAAGAAATTATATAATAAATCGCTAATTCCTACTGTACCCGTACTTTGACTTGATATAGCTTCAGTATACATACCTTTTACAATATCTGAACCACTACCTTCACCAGCAAGATTTGTACTTTTCAAAGAAATATCTAAAAGTTGTTGTAAGAAAAAAGCTTCAAAATCATTTGTAACTTTTCTTAGTTGATCATCTTCAAGACTACTTGTATTTATATTTTCATATGACTTAACTGGATTTGATTTTATTGTGTTTACATCAACAAAGTTTGTATTTAGTTCCATCTTTACTCCAATCTATCAAAAAAGCTTTCTTCTGCTAATATATCATCTTGTTTATTATCAGTAAAAAACCTCATTTCAACTCTTCTATTATCTGCAGCCATTTCACTTTTTGGATGATATGATGCATAAGCAGATACCTTTAATACTGCAGGATCTATTCTATTTTTTATAAGTTCTTTTACAACTTCTATTGATCTTAATGCAGATAAATCCCAATTATCTCTTGGTATTGTATCATTTTTATACATACTTGCTGAAGTATGCCCTACAATCTCAATATTATAACTTTGAGGTAAAGTTCTAATTACTCTAGCAACTTTTGCAATAAATCTTTTAGCATTTGGATTAGACAAAATATATTGCCCCTCTTCAAACATTATAGTAGAAGGGATATCTAATGTAAACTCATTTTTCCCTTTTTCTATTTGAATTTGTTCTTCCTCTTCTGAAGTGTTATCATTCATCTGATTTATTACTTCATTAACTTCTTGTACAGCTTCATCCATAGCATCATCAGTTGAATCAATGCTATCTTCACTTGATGTACTTGTTTTTGTTGAATATTTATCTGATTGTGTTTGAACATCCGTTGAGGCATCAATAAATCCCATAGCTTTACGCATGATATCAAAATACTCTTCAACTTTCTTTTTATCCATTACTGCCATCGACAGTAGTAGAATAAAGAAAGTTAATAAAAGAGACATTAAATCACCAAACTGTACTAACCATCCTGGTAGACATTTTGGGCAATCTGGACATTTATCTTTTGCCATAAAATTTTTATTCTACCCTTCCACTTCAACTAAAATAGAGTTTAATTGCATTTTTATATTACCAATTGATTCTTCTGCTGCAATCATTGAAGCACCAATAATAATAACCTCATATGCATCTACTTCTTTTTTATGTTTTTGTGTTAATTTACTCTCTATTAATCCTGCAAATAAAGTACCTAATAAAGCACCGTACATTGTAGTAAGTAAGGCAACAGCCATTGCTGGTCCAACTGATGCTGGATCAGATAAGTTTGCAAGCATAGCAACAAGTCCTACAAGTGTCCCAATCATACCCATAGAACCTGCTGTTCCACCCATATTTCCAAACATTCCTATCATTGTAGTATGTCTTTTATCAATATACTCTAATTTTGTTTCCAGTAGTGGTTTTAAAGTCTCAGCTTTTGTACCATCAACTAAAAGTTGGAATGCCTCTTTAAAAAAAGCATTTTTTTCTTCTAATACTTTTTGTTCAATATGCATAACACCATGTTTTTTAATCTCTGTTGCATAAAATGTGATTTTTTCAACTAATTCAGGTAAAGGTTCAACTTTTGATTCATTCATTGCAATTTTCATTGCTGGAGTTAATCTTTTTAAATCACTAGCTTCAAATTGTCCAGCAGTTACAGCTATTGTACCACCAAATACAATAACAACTGAAGGGACATCAATATAAGGCCCAAAACCAACCCCACCTAAAATAATTGCAAGAGCGATAAGCGCCCAACCTGCGGCTAAACCACCTACTGTACTTTTATCCATTTGTTACAATCCTATATGACTAAGTTTGGCAGAGTCATTTCCAATATTTTTTATTTTAAGACCAAATTTTCCTTCTACAATTACTGCTTCGCCCTCACCTATTTTTACACCATTTACTAAAATATCCAAAGGTTCATTTACCATTTGTTCTAATTCAATAATCTCACCAATATCCCATCTTAAAATATCTTTTAAAAGAAAATTTTTAGTTCCTAGTCTAACACTAAGTTTTAATTTAATATCAAATAAAAGCTGTAAATTTTGAGCTGCATCTTCAGATAATAAAGAACTAATGCCCATTTGAGAACTTGAACTTACACTAGAAGCAGGTGCACTATTTGAAGCTTGTGGTATACTTGGTTGAATTATAGCTGTTTCTTGTCCAGCGCCACCTGTTATTTCATTAAAATAAGGCAAGGCTAAATCATCAAAAGAGATAAAAATAGGAAGTTTTTCTCCATCCATAGTTAAATCAAAAAAGTAACCGTGAGGAACAGAATCTAGACTTTTACAATCTTTTATTGAAGAGTTTACTACTTCAGATTTTATGGAGCTTATATCAGGAAAGCCTTGTGCATTTACAGTTGTACATAAACTTCCACATACATTTGAGATAATTTCATTTACAGCATCAATAATTTCATCATCAATATGTTCTTTTAAATCACCCATCCCACCTAACATAAAGAATTCAAACTTTGTTGCTGTTATTGTAGGAATAAAAAAACTCCAACTTGATGAGATATCTGCAAAATCAAATTTTACAGCTATGTCTATACATTGTGAATCATCTAAACTATCTACATCCAACTTACTTACAGAATCAATTGAGACACTTTTTGAAAGAAGTTGTTCTAGTGTATTAGCTAATTCATCTTTTAAAAAACTTGATAAATCAGATGCCAAAAACTAACCCTTTGAAATATATTTTATTTATTATTTTGTTCTTTTTGTGCTTTTTCCATTTCACTTAATAACTGAGCTTTAACTCTCATCATATCTTCTGTAGGATATTTATACTCAGTATCACCTCTAGTAACTTTAACAAAAAGATCTTTAGAATTTTTATTGTAACCAAATTGTACATTATCTAAAATAACTTCATTTATTTCACTATCTTGAGTAGAACCGATAATTTTTTTGTGCTGCTCATTGTCAATAATTTTTTCTTTATTATCAACCTCTTTAATAGATTTAACTTTTTCTATATTATTGACTTTTGCATTATCAATTTCCGCAACTTTACCTAATTCCATGATACCCTCCTTATGAAAGCATAGAGTTTACTTATTATAGCAAAAAAAAATTAAATATGAATGGAAATATAAAAAAATAAGAAAAATAATGATTCTTAACTATAAAGATTCCAGTAATAAATCAAAATTTATTAGTCTAAAGTCAATTAGATCATCTAAATATGGTTGATAAAAATATTGACTAAGACTTGAAAGTTTTAACTCTTGAACTAATTGAACACCAGTTAAAAAGTCTGCACTTGGATCTTTTAATATAGCTTTTATAAGAGATATTTGTAATGAAGCATCATTATATCTTCCAGCTTCTAATAATGCAGCAACAATTAAATACATAGTGTATTTGTCCTCAAGTTTGTATTTTTTTTGAAGGGATTCTAATATTTTTAATGTCTCTTTTGGATTATGATCATGTAATTCTCTTAAAGCTTTTGTACGTAAATATGAAGGACTTTTTTGTTTACTATCAACACTTAAATCAGCTTTGTAAAACAATCCAATAGCTTTTAATAAATCAATATAATATTTTGTAATTACCAAAGGACCTTCTAAAAAATTATTATTAATTTTTAAAGGAGTATTATCTTGTAATCTTGAAAAATACATATAATCATTTTCCCCTTCTTTTCTCATTGCTAATTTCATCAAATAAACTAAAGGATCTTTATAATTTTCTACAAACAATTGATTATCTAAACTTAAAGTATTATTTTCCATATCAACTAAAAAATTTATACTTCTAAAAAATACTGTATCTCTATAATTCAAAGGTTCAAACTCTACATTATATTTTTCATCAATAAAATTTTTATATAAGATTTGACCAAAATATTTATACATTCCATCTTTTGATTTTATATTTTGTTCCATATATGCCAAATCTTTTATTTTTTCATTAATTCTATTTGCAGATATTATTGTCATAACTGCATATAATTTATTACCAGGATTTAATTTATACGCTTTAGAGAAATTTTTATAAGCATTATGAAAATCGTTTATTTGTGCATAACATAAAGCTAAATTGTAATATACATATGAATTAGAGTCATCTTTAATAATATTTTTTAATTTTGTTACTCTAATAATAGGATCTTCTTTTATTATTTCTATAAATTTTGCATTATATTTAACCATATCTTCTAAGCTTTGAACATTTTGTTTATTTTTAAAAATAAACCCCTTTGAGATATCATACATAATCTCTTCATAATCAGAAAAAATAAATGGTGCAAAATAAAAAATAAAATCAACTTTTCTCTCATAGTTAAATTTTGTTATAGATTTCAAATACTCTTTTGTTGTATATTTATGTTTATTAAAAAATATTTCTAAAGGATAATCTAGATTTGATTTAAAGTACTCTTTTACCTCTCTTATCTCGTCTAAATGCTCTTTTAATTTTGTTAATTCATTTGATTTTAAATCTCTAAAAACCATTAACCAAAGTATTAAATTCTTTTTCTCTTGATTTAAAGTAGTATTTTTCTCTTTTTCTAAATGTCGTTCAGCATTAACAAAGTCTTGTAACTTCATATATAACATCGCTTTTTTTAATTCCATAGGGAATTCCATAGAATTAAGAATATCTAAGGCTTTTTCATAATCTTTAAGAATAATCAGCGTGTCAGATAATAATCTTTTTGAATGTTCAGTTAAATCTCTATATTTTCTAGTAACATCAACAATTGTTTCTAAATACTTTCTATCTTTTTCTATTTGATAAAGATAGAAACATGCAGAAATATACGAATAAGTATTAGTAGAAGCTGCCTCTTTATATTCATATATATTATTTAAATATAAACTTGCATTTTCTATTTGATTCATCTTATAATAGGCAATTCCAATATTTAAAAAAGAAGGAATTTTAAGTATTTGAGAAGTTTTTTTAAATATTTTTATAGCTTTTAAGTACTCTTCTCTTTCTAAAAGTAAAATTGCTTTATTAAAATCTACTTGCAATTTAAATTTTTCTTGAGACTCTTTTATTTTATCATATTTAAAAAGTATTTCTGGTTGAGAATCAATAGCATCTTGTTGGGCATAAATATTTGTTGAAAAAAAAGAAAAACTAAAAAGAAATAATATTATTAATTTCAATTTACTATTAAACCATTGTATTAACTTGTGCATAAAGCTCTTCTGCTCTTTTTTCTAATGACTCTAATTCATGTTTTAATTCAGTATTTTCAAGTCTTAGTTTTTGTAAATCATCCCTTGCTACTCTTAAATTATCTTGATTACTTTTAAGTGTACCAGCACTCACTTGAACTTGTTTTTCATATCTGTCAATAATAGTTTGAAGTCTTTTATTTTCTTCTTCTATAATATCTTTTTCTTCATTCACTTTTCTATATAAAGATTTATAAACATTTGTACTTGAGAAAAAATATAAAAGTAATACACCAATAATAACTACAAGTAAAAAATTATCCAAACTTTTCCTTTTCTAAATAAAATATTTCAATAATTTTTTGTTTTATAACATATTTTCTTCGAAAAAATATCTTACAACATTATCAGAATCCATAGCTTCTTGTACTCTTACAGCAAGTTTTTCATCCATAACTATAATATCACCTGTACCAATGATTCTTTTATTTACATAGATGTCTCCACCTGTTCCAGCAGGTTTATTTAATGAAATTATATCTCCAGAACTTAAATCAAGAAACTCTTTAATTGTGATGTTTGTACTACCTAACATTACATCCACAACTATCTGTGTATCTACTAATAAATCATAATCTCGTTCAGTAATTTCCATATTAAACACTCTATCTAAATTTTTTTCATTATATCATAACAAAACGTTATTTAAAATTATTTTTATAATTGAAATAATAATTACCTATTATAAAACTAAGTCTAATGATTCTAACATTGTACTTACTTTTGCTTCAATATTTCCATCAAAATTTCCTAAATCACTGGCTATAACAACTCCACCTGCTGTTACATTTACATCTTCAACTAATTGAATAAAATTTTCTAAATTTAATTCATTTTTTAATATTTCATAATCTTTTGGATTTAGATGTATTTTGACTTTTGATGCATTTTTAATCTTATCTAAAAGATGTATTATAGTCTCTTTCGCAATTTTTGCTGAATTTTCACCTATTTCAATAGAGATAATTTTTTGAGCAATTGAAATAGATGTTTTTAAAAGTTTAGATTCCATTTGAAAAGTAGCTTGTTCAAAAAAGTTTGCATAATGTTTTAAATCTTTAATTGCTTGAACAACTTGTGCATCAATCTCTTTTCCTGTCAAACCACCATTTTCAATATTAGTAATTTTCTGATTCATTTGATTTATTTGTGAAGATAAAGCTCTAACTTCATTTAATAAAGGATCAATATTTCCATTTATCTCTCTATCATTTAATACTGGTTGACCAGGAGCTACAAGATTGTCATCATTCACACTATTTTGAATAAATGTGCCTAATTGATAATTTTCAACGCTATCATTATTATTTACTATTTTAGCAGTTGAATAGACATTATTTTTTTCCATTATTGTTCATCCATATCTCTGTCAATTACACCCTCTTCAATCATTTTTTGGGCTACATCTAACATTTTTCTTTGAGCTGCTTCAATATCTTTTATTTTAACTTTTGTAAGCATTTCAAACTCTTCTTTAAATCTATCACTTGCTCTTGAAGACATTGAACTTGTTACTTTTAACATATCCTCTTCTGTTGCATTTTTCATTGCCACGGCAACATCTGCTGTATCTACATTTTGTAAGATTTTCATAATATATTCTGGGTCTAAATTTAATAAATCCTCAAATACAAACATATTTTCTTTAATTTTTGTTGCAAGAGAAGTATCAACCCCATTGATATTTTTTAATATATCTTGAGATCTAGGTCCCAATCTATTTAACATATCAGCTACAACTTTTACCCCACCAACATCAACAATAGATGATAATAAAGACTCTAGTTTTCTTTCAAGAACTACAGAAATAGTTCTAACAACATCTGGAGATACATCTTTAATAGTAGCCATTTGCATAGTAACTTTTACTTTTACATCCTCATCAAGTTGAACTAAAACATCAGCTGCTTTATGTGCTTCCATATGAGATAATATTACTGCAATTGTTTGAGGAGATTCATCTTTAATAAAGTCTGATAGCTGCTTAGGGTTTATAGCATCTAAATAAGCAAATGATTGAGAGGCTAATTTCATTCTTGAAAGTTTTGCTAGAACTTCATCAGCTTCTGCTTTCCCCATAGACTTATATAAAATATCTTTTGCATAATCATAACCACCTGAGCTAATAAATGCCTTTGATTTTGTAAATAAATGGAACTCTTCTAAAATAGCCAAAGAAGTCTCTTTATCTATAGAGTTAATCATAGTAATGGCTGTAGAGATCTCTTCAACTAGATGTTTAGGAAGATGTTGAAATATTTTTACAGTAGCTTCTTCTCCTATTAGGACACAGAAATGGGCTACTTTTTCAAGCATACCCATCCCTTTTAATATATCTTTTATTTCAGCCATTCACTAAATCCTTATTTAAATTTACCACTTCCCTCTGTTAATAGCAATTCAATCATTTTTGCTATATCAGCTGGACTATTATTAATCTCTTTATCTAAAGTCTCAATTAAAACCTCATACTTAGCTGCACTCTCTTCATCTAAACCTTCTATATTATTTAGAATTTGACTTTTTACTTTTGCTTTAAGTCTTCCTTGAGCTGTTGAAGAGTCAAATTCATCTTCATAATTAGACAAAAAATCATTAACCAAATTCTCATCTATTGGATTACCATCTTTATCTAATTTTTTACCATCTTTATTATCTCCAATGATAACAATTTCATGATTAACAATAAATTTTTTATAAAAAACAAATAATAAAATTGCTGCAATTAAATATTGAATATACTCTGAAAAATCTTTCAGTATAGATCTTACCATTGAAAATGTATCAACACCACTATCTTGACTTCCTGCAATTGGATTTCCATTTTCATCAACTTGTGTTCCAGCTGCATTTACAGATTTAAGTCCAATAAACTTAAAATCTCTAACTGTTATTTTATCACCACGCTCTTCATCATAGCCTATTGTATCTTGTACAACTGATTCAATTGAAGCCAAAAACTCATCTCTGTTTTCAACATCGGCTAAAACTGTTGAGTCAAATGTAACGGCAGCTGTTACTCTTTTTATTGAAGAATAATTATTATTCTTTTCATCAATTACTTTTTTTGAAATTTCATAATTTGTAATATTTTTTGTTGAAACAGTATTTGATTGTGCATTACCATTGCCATTTGCTCCGTCTGGCTCTTGTATATTGTTATCAACTCCAGCAGTTCCACCAGTACCATTATCTCCACCAACTGAACTACTTTCTAACTCATCTGTTTGTTGACTTCTTATTGTTCCTTCTGGATCATAAATCTCTTCTTGTATATGTCTTTTTTTGAAATCTAGATTAAGTGAAACCCTAGCAACTACTCTTCCAACTCCAACGAAAGGTTCTAAAAGTGCTACAATTTTTTTCTCATAATCCTCTTCAAGTTTTAATTTATATTTATTTTGTGCAAGTGATTTTTGGTTATCTAAATCATCAGATGACATTTGAAGTAAAGCACCATCTTGATCAATTAATTGAATATTTTCAACTTTTAGATTAGATACTGCTGACGCAATAAAATTTTTAATACCATCAATTTGTTTTTGAGTTAAAAAAACTCCTGGTTTCATTGAAATTACTGCAGATGCAGTAGGGTCAGTTTTTCTTTCTGTAAAAATTGTTTCTTTTGGAATTGCAATTTTAACACTAGCTCTTAAAACGCCAGATAAAGATTCAAGAGATCTTGATAATTCACCCTCTAAAGCTCTTAAATATTTAACTTTGTTTTCAAAGTTTGTTGTCCCAAGTGATGATTTTTCAAATATTTCCCATCCAACATGGTTACTTGTCGATGCTTCACTTGTAACTAACTTAATTTTTGCAATATTAATAAAATCTTTTGAAGTTTTTAGTGTTAAATTATCTCCATTACCAACAACTGCAAATTCTATACCTGAAGCTTCTAATTCATTTGAAGCTAACATAACCTGATTTTTCGTTAGATTAGATGCAATAGTATAATTTAATTTTTTATCTTGAGCTTTAATATTTGAATATACTAATAAAGCTATTAGTAATATAAAAAGTATTGAAAAACCACCTATAATTACAGCTCTTTGTGCAGAATTTAAATTGTTTATAAACTTTAAGAGTTGGTCCATATATCAAATATCCTAATTAATTGTTTTTTGATGCTTCAATTACTGATTTAAACAGTGCTGAATCTTTTTTTATAGAGGATTGTAATGCATCAAAAATCACTTTGTTTTTAGACATTTCACTCATCTGTTTATCTATATTTACATTATTTCCATCATTTTGTTCTTCTAAACCTTTTACTTCAACTAACCTTGATTTATCATTGTTTACTTGATTTGTTGAAGCAACACTTATATGCATTGAGTTTGTAGTTTTTAAAGCTAAATTTTTACTATCATCAACTTTTTTAAGTTCATTTTCAAATACTAACTCTTTTGTTTTATAATTAGGTGTATTTATATTTGCTATATTACTTGAAATAACTTTTTGTCTTTCACCTCTAAAACTTAATTGATCAAATAATATATCTGTTACGCCACTTGCTTTCATTAGTTATTATTATTTCCTATTTTATTAATTAAGTTTTCGTTCAATTCATCAATAGAATTAACAGCTTTTTGTGCTTGTTCAAATCTTCTATGAGCATCAATTAATGCAACCATTGTTGATACTGAATTAACATTTGATTTTTCAATTGCACCTTGTACTAATTGTCTATCATTATTCTCTAATTGCTCAGTGATTTGTCCATCTTCTTTTAGTTTAAAGTTATTATCTTTATATTTTTCAAGTTGCTCAAAATCTATTCTTGTAACAGAGATTTGATTTTCAAACCCCTCTTCTTCAAGAGCAATAGGTTCATTATCATTACTTAATACAAATTGGCCATTTGAATCAACTAAAAAACCATCTAAATTTTTAAATGCTCCATCTCTTGTATAGACTATATCTCCACTTTTATCTTGTATTTTGAAAAAAGTATCAGAATCACTTAATGCAAAATCCAAAGCATTTCCTGTAGGCATAACTACACCTTGCTCACTATTAATAAATTTAGAATCCATTTTAGGAATTGTATTTGTCACTTCATTTATTTTAGTTGGTGTAAACCCCTCCATTTGAGCTCTTTGTAAATAATAATTAAATGAACCCTCAGTACTACCTTCTTGTTTAAAACCATGTGTATTTGTATTAGCTAAATTATTTGATATCATATCAATTCTATTGATTTGATTTATCATTGAGGCTGCTAAAGGATAAGTACCTTGATTCATTTTATCTCCTTACTTATTAAATTCAGAAATTAATGCTTCTAGATCATCAGTAGCCATTAAATCTTCAGTATTTTTATCACCTGAAATATGCTTTGCAACAGCCACTTCTTGGTGATTTCCTTGGTCTTCAAATAAGTTATTTAAATATACAGTCAATTTTCTAATTACAGACATAACTCTTTCAATTTTTTGTCTATTAATATCATGATATTGCATCAATTCCATTGCTTGAAAAATTTCTGTATTCCCATCATTTAATTTAGAATTCACATCACTAATATATTCACTCATTTGATTTGCATGTTCTAAATTTTGTTTAAAAACTTCAATATTAGGGAATTTATTGCTTAATGAATTTAGCATTAAAACTTGTTTTTCATTAAATTCATTTAATGCTTTAACATCTTTTTGAATAGCATTGTTATAATCTAATATATTACTCAATACATCAAATATTTTTGTTGCTTTCTCTTCAGAATCATTAGCTACTGCACTTAATTGATTTACAACTTTAGTATCCTCATCTACCGGTAAAGGAAACACTCCCGAATTGATTTTAGTGTCAATATCATCTTTTTCATCTTTAGTTAATTCTTCAGTTTGAGGTATGTCATTATCAACGATTCCATCAATTGAAGACAAAAGGTCGTCAATATTATCTGAACTAATATTTTCACTTGAAGCAGCAATTGTTTCTTCTAAAGTTGGCTCATCTATTGAAGAATCTGTAGTTTCTTCAATATTTTCATCTAAAGAATTTTCTACATCATTTTCTTGAACAACATCATTTTCTTGAACAACATCAGTTTCATCAACAGTTGATTCAGCTTCTTCAGTTTTATTAGTTTCAAGCTCTTTAATTATATCATCAATATTGGTTTCCTCTGAAGGGTTATTTTCAGGTTCAGCAACATCCTCAATATTATTTAAAATATCTTCAACAGATTCATCTTTTTCATCATTACTTTCATTATTAACAATATCTTCAGTTTGTGCTATTAATTCATTAATATCATCTTCTGACATATTGCCCTGAGCTTCAGTCTTTTCTTCTTCTGATTCTGAAGATGCGCTATCATCAAAATCTAAACCATTCATCAAAGACTCAATCTCTTCTTGACTCATACTCATAATCTACACCTTTTAGATATTTTAACTATTTCAGAACCCCATCTAGTTTTTCTTTTAATACTTCGGCATTAAAAGGTTTAACTATATAGTTATTTACACCTGCTTTAAGTGCTGTAATAACCTCATTTTTACCACCTTCTGTTGTAATCATAATGATAGGAACTTTTTGATGGTTACCCTCAGATCTAACTTTCTTAACTAACTCTAGACCATTCATATTTGGCATATTCCAATCTGTTAAAATTATATCGTATTGAGATTCACCTAGTAGTTTCCATGCTTTTACACCATCTTCTGCTTCATCAAAATCATCTTTAGCGTAACCAAGTTGCATGACAACATTACCTATAATTCTTCTCATAGTAGAACTATCGTCAACTATTAAAATCTTCATATTATTACCTTTTTTAAATCTGTATTCAAAATCCTTATATTATATATGATTTGTTTTAAATTTATACTTAATAAATAATAATTTAGAGTAACCAATTTATCTAACTTTAAAAATTCTTTAAATATAATTATTTTAGATTACAAAAATAAGGATTACCATGATAAGAGGTTTATATACAGCAGCAACTGGTATGAATGCAATGCAAAATCAAATAGACGTAACATCAAACAACATTTCGAATGTAAATACTATTGGATTTAAGCAAGATAGAGCAGAGTTTCAAGACTTAATGTATGAAAGTCTTAACTACACTGCTGGACAGACTTCTGAAATCACTTCAAATCCTACAGGGATTGATGTTGGGCTTGGAGTAAGATTATCTGGTATCCAAAAAAACTTTTTAGAAGGTGATTTAAAAATCACTTCAAATTCTTTAGATATGGCTATTGAAGGAAAAGGTTTCTTTCAAGTTACTATGCCAAATGGAGAAATAGCTTATACAAGAGGTGGTGCCTTTAAACTAGATAATGAAGGTAATATCGTAAATGGTAATGGCTATCTTTTAGAACCTCAAATAACTGTACCTGAAAATTTAGTTAACCTTACTATAGCAAATGATGGAACAGTAACAGCAGAAGATCCTGCAACTGGTGATGTAACAAACCTAGGACAAATCACTACTGTTGATTTTATTAATCCAGCAGGTTTAACTCCCCTTGGAGAATCATTATTCCTAGCAAGTGATGTTTCAGGTGATCCTATTGAAGGTGTACCATCAGAAGAACAATTTGGTTCTATAAAACAAGGAATGATTGAATTATCAAATGTAAAACTTGTTAATGAAATGGTTGATTTAATTACAGCACAAAGAGCATATGAAGCTAATTCAAAAGCGATTACAACTTCTGATGATATGCTAAGTATTGTTAATCAATTAAAAAGATAATTAATCTAAATTATTGACTCATGTCTGTTAAATTAGAAGAGTTAAAAAAGCTTCGTGAAGCAAACTTTGCTAAGCATAAAAAGAAAAAAAGAGAATATTACTTAAAAAGTAAAGATAAAAATACACAAACAAAATATAAAAACTATAAAGAGATTGATTATTCACAAGAACTAAATAGTGAAAATTTTGCAAAAAACATTAAACTTATTGCAAAAAAACAAAAAGCGCACGTAGATGATAGAAAAGAACAAATTCTTCAAAAAATTGAGGAATATAAAGAGAAAAAACAATCTTACTATCAAAAAAACCGAAAAAAAAGACTAGAATACGATAAAGTATACAGAGAGAAGAAAAAAGAAGAATTAAAAAATTATAGAAAAGAATATTATAGAAAAAATAGAGAAAAAATATTAGAAAAACAAAAACTAAGAAGAAATAACCAAAAAGAAGAGTAAAAAAATGGCTGAAAAAAGTGATGAAGAAATAGTAAAAGAAGAAGCTGGGCTAGAGTCTAAAATAACTGATGAAGAGGTATTAGCTCACCTTTCATTAGATAATGATTCTTCCGACAAAGATACCCTTAAACCTGTTGATAATAACTCAAATAATAATAATGACAATACTGAAAAACCTGTAGATAAAAGCGATGATCAAAATACTGAAAATACAAATGGTGTAAAGCAAAATATAATTGAAAATGAAGATAAGGATTATGAAAAAGAATTAGAAAATGATGGTTCAAAAGAAAAAGAGGAAGAAGAACTAACCATACAAAAAAAGCAACCAAAGATTTTTAAAATTCTCATAGCAATTGCTACACTACTCTTTGGAGTGTTAATAATAGGTCTTATATTATATTTTATAGGTTTTTTTGATCCAGAAGAGGAAGTTAAACCTCTAACAAAAGTTGAAACTAAAAAAGTTGTACCTGATGTTGTTTTTAATGAAAAAGAGATAGACAAAAAAGAATTAAATAAAAAACTTACTATGCTTACAAAAAAAGAGATAATGAGTAAAGATGAGTTAGAAGCTGAAGAAAAAAGAATTGCAGAAGAGAAAAAAAGAAAAGAAGAAGAACAACAAAGAGCTTTAGAAGAGAAGAAAAAAGAGGAAGAGCTAAAATTAGCAAATCAGTTAGCAAAAATACAAGCTGAAAAAGATGAGCTTATAAAACATCAAGAAGAGATAAAAAAACAACAAGATGAATTTATAAAACTTCAAGAACAAGCAAAAAAAGATCTTGAGGAAAAAATGCAAAATATATCATCTGGTAAAATAGTAAATGTACCACAAAGGGATTTATCTAAAGAGCAAGCTTCTTCTACAAATGAAGTAGAAACAACGCCTACTATATCTGATATTCCTATGGAAAATGACAATGATTATAAAACATTTTTATCATTTATAAATGTAGCTACAATAAAAGGTGATTTATATAAATCGTATTTAGACAAAGTAGAAAAATATGATAAAAAACTTTCATTATGTAGAGATTTAAAAAATAGAATTGAGATATATTTCGGACCTTATCAATCACAAGCTGAAAGGGAAAAAGTATTTAACTCTCTTATTGAAAATGGATTTAAACAAGCTTATTTAGTAGATTTTACTGAAGAAGAGTATAAAAGTAGATGTGAGTATTAGAAGACTTACGAGTTTTCTAATATTTCAAAACAATTCTTAGTTTCAATAACTTTTTTTTCAATATCTACATTTACAATATAATTTTCTACATTGTAAGGTATTAAAAAAGTTTTTGGCAACTTTAGTTCATCAACTAATTTTTTATCAGTAACAATTTCCAAATAATCGTCTAATGGAAATCTATGTATATCTTTTACAACTCCAAGTATCTTATCTGCTTCAATTATTTGACAATCCATAATATCGAACCAAAAATATTCATCTTTTTCTAATTTACAAGATTCTTTTGTTTGTTCTGCTGTCACATATAATTCTTGATTTGTAAGTTTTTTTGCAATATCTACATCATCATAACCCTCAAATTTGATTAAATCCCTTGAAGCGTTATACTCTTGTACTTTTAATTGCAATTTTTTATTTGTAGTGAAAATAGTGTTTTTCTTGAATTGCTCAGGAAAGTCAGAGTCAATAAAAAGTCTTAAGTGACCTTTTAGTCCTACTGCTTTTCCTAGCTTTGCAACATATATTTTGTTATTCATTAGCGAAAGTTAATTTGCAAGTACTTGTATTTTGTAAGATACACCATCTTTTGCTTTACAACCATTTGCCATAGTTTTTAAAGCATTAATCATATTACCATTTTTACCAATAAGTTTTCCAATATCAGCACTATTTGCTTTAATTGTAATCTCTGTAAATGTTTCATCTACTTTATTAGTTGATAATGATACTTCTTCTGGCTTACTAACAATAAGTTTTGCGTAACTTTCTATAAAATTTGTAATCATGTTGTTATTGTATTATATAATTACTTTTGTGATGCTAATTTTTTAACTTTTTCTGATGGTTTTGCACCAACACTTAACCAATAGTTATATCTTTCTTCATCAAGTTTTAAAACTTTTGGCTCAGATACTGGGTTAAAATAACCAATTGATTCAATCCAACCTGAATCTCTTCTTTTTCTTGAATCTGTTACAACGATTCTATAAAATGGTTTTTTGTTTCTTCCCATTCTTGTTAATCTAATTACTGTCATGTTTTTTTCCTTTTTTATTCTTCTTAGTATTGAATTCTAAACTCAACTTTTAAAAAGTAAGTTTACAACTCAATACTAATTTAAGTTTTACCTATTTTGGTAAGTTAAGTCCTCCAGGACCACCTGCACCTTGCATTTGATTCATCATATTTTGAAGACCTTTCATTCCACCTTTTGATGAAAGTTTTTTAGCCATCTTTGATGCATTTTTAAACTGTTTCAATATTTTATTAATTTGAGCTTCTGAAAGTCCAGAACCTTTTGCCATTCTCTTTTTTCTAGAAGGATTAATTAAACTTGGAGTTTCTCTCTCTTTTGGAGTCATTGAACCAATTAAGGCTTTAATTCTTTTTAATTCATCTGAGTTTTCAAAATCCATATCTTTGATTGGACCTGCCATTTGTGAAAGTCCTGGAATCATACCAATAATTGATTTCATTGAACCTAATTTACTCATCATAGATAATTGTTCTAAAAAGTCATTAAAATTGAATTCACCTTTTTTAATCTTTTTACTTACTTCTTTTGCTTTTTTCTCATCTATAACAGCAGCAGTTTTTTCAGCAAGACCTTCAATATCCCCTGCTCCCATAAGTCTAGAAACAATTCTATCAGGAATAAATACTTCAAGATCTGGCATCTTTTCACCAGTACCAATAAATCTTAATGGAACACCAACTTGATTTGCAATAGAGATTGCAACCCCACCTTTAGTATCACCATCATATTTTGAAAGAATAACTCCATCAATACCAATTTGCTCTTTAAAAGATGTTGCAGTTTTTGTTGCATCATGTCCTGTTAAAGAATCAGCTACATAAAAAATTTCATCAGGTTGTACTGAATTTTTAACATTTTTTAATTGAGTCATTAACTCTTCATCAATAGCTAAACGACCAGCTGTATCTATTAATAATACATCGTAAAGCTCTTTTTTTGCTTTCTCTTTTGCTGCATTAGCTATTTTTATTGGGTCTTTTTCATTATCATCAAAATAGATATCAACTTCAATCTGTGCAGCTATTTGTTTTAATTGTTCAACGGCTGCTAATCTTTGTAAATCGGCAGCAGCAACTAAAACTTTTTTCTTTCTAAGTTTTAAATAGTTTGCTAATTTACCAGTTGTTGTTGTTTTACCAGAACCTTGAAGTCCTGTCATTAAAATTACTGTTGGAGGAGTATTTGAGAATACAAAACCTTGATTACCAGTTGTAGTTAATACATTTGTTAATTCATCTTTTAAAGCATTTAAAAATGAGTTTTGTCCAATACCGTTTTTCTTTGTTTCTAATTCAATTGCAGTTACAAGTTCTTTTGTAGTTTTATGATGAACATCAGCTTTTAAAAGCGATTTCTTTAATTCTGTAATTGCTTTTTTTAATGAAGCAACATCATCTTTATGTCTAATTTTATTTACTGCATTTTTTATTGAACCGGTTATTGAATCAAACAAAACTATCTCCATAATTTATAAATTTTGTGGATTTTATCTATTAAATCCTTTAATGTAGTTTAAATAAGTATTACTTTAAGTTTTAATTAATTTTAGTGTTTTTCAGAAAGCCCATAAATTGGACTTTCTAATTTTAGATAAGCTTAAATATTAATTAAAATCATACACTTTGAATTCTCTTGGTTCAGGAGCTTCAAAGCTATAATCAAAAATTTTAGTTTTTTTAGAGTGTAGTAAAACTCTATTTATGTTAGAAGCTGGTTTTCCATAAATTGCATCTCCAATTATTGGAAATCCAGCATAATTTAGATGTACTCTAATTTGATGAGTTCTTCCTGTATCAATTACAACTTTTACTTTAGATTTATTACCCTCAACTAACATTGGATAAATTGTTGATTTTGCAGATTTACCTTTTTTATCTACTTTAGATTTTGCCATACCTCTATCTTTTGTAGTTAAAATTGGTTTATCAATTTCAATTGTTTCAATAACTTTTCCATCCACAATTGCAACATACTCTTTATATACATTGTTATCTTTAAACTCTTTAATCGCTTTTTTCTGAAACTCTTCATTTTTTGCAAAAAGCATTACACCACTTGTTTCTTTATCAAGTCTATTTAACATAATATATTTAGGATATTTACGTGCAACTTCATCACTAGTCATAAAACATGGTTTATCTAAAGCTAAAATATCATCATCTTGAAAAATCATTTTTATATTAGCCATCTCTTTTACACTAAATTTAGTATCTGTAGGAATTTCACCCCTAGCTATCATCACTTTTTTACCTTGAGCTCTAACTAAACCTTTATCTATTAATTCTTTGGCTTTAGAGTTAGAAATACCCTCTTGTTTTGCTAAAACTTTATAAGCTTTATCGTATTGCATTATATACCTTTTAATTCATCTATTATTGGCTTTATATCGCCTTTTTGAACTAATGAAGAGTTTTTTAAAGCTTCTAAATCCTTTAAACACTCTTTTAATTCATCATTTTTTACTATCTTATAATCATTTACACACTCAAAAAGTGATTTTTGATTAAATATATTTTCTCCGCTAATTAGTTTACATCCAAAAAAAGCTGGCTCAACAGGATTATGTCCACCAATTTTTTCAAATGCTCCACCTAATATAACCACATCTGATACTGCATATATATTATTTAGTTCACCCAATTTATCTACTAGAATTATATCAGAATTAAAGTCTTCTTGGATAGAAAATCTATGATAAGTTAGGTTATTGTTTTTTACATACTCTTTAATAAGTAAATCTACTTTATCAAACCTTTCAGGATGCCTTG